>NZ_JAUBUB010000119.1:0-17900 GCF_036705265.1 Microcoleus sp. B4-C2 | reverse complement strand
ACTAATTATGAAATGGAACCGAAAAATAAAAAATAAAGGTAACTTAGTTAATGCAGTTTAGATGTCGAACAGCTTATGCTATTGATGTTCAACGAACTAATTGATGAGATAATACAAGTTTTGTTCAAGTAGCGATCGCCCTTTCTTGTTTCTGATGACCGATCGCGTAAAATGAAAGTGCGATCGCCCCTAACACCAAATACCCAACACTGCGATGATTCTACGAAGTGCGATCGCCCATCAAAACTCATAGCGATCACCGTTACAATCAAAGTATCAATCCTCGTGAGATGCCGCGATGACCATCAAAGAACTCCTCATCCAAGAAATCGATAGCACCCCTGACGAACTGCTTGCGGATCTTCTCAGTTTGGTACGATCGCTAAAATCCACTCCAAACCCCCAACTCAATACCTACGAAAAACTCCTAGAGCGTATCGACTACCTCGAAGCTATCATCGGCATCCGCAAAGGACTTGAAAGCTTCGATCGAGGTGAAGGTATTCCAGCCGAGAGAGCTATGACAGCGCTACAGCAGCAGTTCAACATCCCCCCTCGTCTATGAGTTATCAAGTCCTAATCCAACCACCCGCCTTTCAAGAAATTGAAAACGCCTACCGTTGGATGTGCGATTATCTGAGTGCTGATGCCGCAAATCAGTGGTACTACGACCTCCAAGATGCGATCGCATCCCTGGAACAGTTTCCTTACCGTTGCTCAGTTGCACCCGAAGCTGCCATCATTGGTAGGGAAATTCGACAACTGTGGGTTGGTAAAGGAAGAACCTATCGAATTCTGTTTGTGGTGGAGGGCGATACCGTCGCAATAATACACGTTCGTCACCGCCGTCAAGCCCCTCTAGGTACTGAACCGCCAGAGTAATCGCATGAAATAGTCAATCAAGGGCGATCGCCCCTGACACCAAATACCAAACACTGCGATGATTCTACCGAGAGCGATCGCCCCTCCCACCAAATACCAAATCGATGTCTGCGGTGCAATCAAGGTAAAACTCATGATTAATCTTTCAAAAATTAACACGAGCAACTGACTGCTGACTAACTAATGCAAAAACTTGCTAACTTGATATTCGCGACTTTCGGCGATCGGCATTTGCAACTCACCCATTTTGGCATCCAGCTCATCTATGGTGCTTTGCGACACCGACTTCCACAACTCTCTAGTTTGCCAGCGAATCAGTATCACCACCTCATTTTGTACCGGATCTACCCAAGTTTCCTTGCCCAAAAAACCGGGTAAACTTCTCAATCCTGCCGTCCAAACTTCTTCATCTCGCTCAATAAATGCCTCCAACTTTTCGGGAGGTACTTGAAATTTTAGCCACTCGATTACCATATTATTTGCCTGTTATAAATCGCTCATTAATCGTTGCCGATCGCAATTTTAATTATCAACTCCGTTCCCTCTCCCGGACGCGAAACACAGTGCAACTTACCGCCGTGCTTTTCTACTACTAAATGCTGGGAGATTGCTAGACCCAAACCAGTGCTCGTGTCTGAACATTTAGTGGTAAACAAAGGATCAAAGATGCAGTCGAGGACTTCTTCAGTCATGCCAGGGCCGTTGTCACTAATGGCGATCGCAACTTCGTTTTCCCCTACCACGGAAGTCCGAATCCGAATTTCGGGATTGAATATTTCAGATTTCGACTTGGCTGAAGCTAAGTAAGACTGATTTTGAATTTTACCATACTTTTCGGCATTTCTCCCCCCTTCTTCCAAAGCGTCGATCGCATTTGTCAACAAGTGCATGAACACTTGGTTTAAGTGTCCCGCATAGCAGTGAACTCGTGGCAAATCTCCGTACTCTTTAACTAGAGAAATTCCTGGCCGTCCCCCTTTAGCTTGCAGGCGATTTTGCAAAATCAGCACAGTGCTATCCAAACCTTCGTGGATATCAGCCGGCTTCATTTGGGCTTCGTCGGTACGCGAGAACAAGCGGAGCGATCGCACGACATCGCGAATCCTTTCCGAACCGACTTTCATGGAATTTAGCAGTTTTGGCAAGTCTTTTTTGATGAAGTCTAAGTCTAATTCTTCTATCAAATCTTGAATTTCTCGCACGGGATGGGGATAATACTTTTGGTAAAGCTCGATCGTTCGCAGCAGTTCTTGAATGTAGCCAGTGGCGTGGCTGACATTGCCAGAAATAAAACTAACTGGATTGTTAATTTCGTGGGCTATTCCTGCTACCAACTGCCCCAGAGATGACATCTTTTCTGTTTGAATCAGTTGAGTTTGAGTTTGCTGCAAAATTAACAGCGTCTGCTCTAATTTTGCCGCTTGTTGTCGCAGGCGTTCTTCGGATTCTTGCAAAGCTAAAAGAGACTGTTTGCTGTCTGTAATATCCAATCCCACAAATACCGCCGCCGTATTATTATGGTATTTTTGAGCCACTATTAGATAAGTTTTATTTTCTCCTCTGATGCTCGCTGTTACTTCTTGAGATGTTTTCTTTTTATGGTTTGCAAAGAAATCGTATACTAAATCGTTAAATTTGGGACTTGTCTCTAAAAAACCTACTTTTTGACCGAAAAATAGTTCGGCTGGCATTTTGTAAGCGCTAGCTAAATGTCGGTTTACTCCCAAATAACGCAAATCGGAACTTACCCAAGAAACTAATCCCGGCACCGCGTCCAAAACTGCTTGAAGTTGCTCTTTTGCCTCTACGAGCGCTGATTCTGCTGCGAGGCGAGCGGAAATGTCGCGGGCGATCGCGCAGCGGTATTCGCAGCCGCCGTATACTAAATAATTGACTTTAACTTCGACGGAAAAACTGGCGCCGTCTTTGGTTTTGTAACTGGTTTCAAAAGTGAGGTTGTTTTGCTGCTTGAGAAGAGCCCAGTGTTCTCGCCAATCCGATGCTGGCAACCGCGAATCGATGTCGCTAACCCTCATGTTTAGCAGTTCCGATTCCGAGTAGCCAAAAAGATGGCAAGCGGCTTTGTTCGCGTAGCAAATTTGACCGTCGGAGGTACTAAAAAAGATTGTATCAGCAGCATTTTCGAGGGCAATTTGAGTTAGTTGCGGTATTGTTTCTAACTGCTTACTTTTGACCTCGGACTGAAATTTATTATAGCAATTGGTTTGAGCGGAAGCCTCACCTATCTTAGATGCAAACAAAATCAAACCGCCGATCGCACCTTCGTTATTTTTCCAAGGTTGAAATACCCATCTTACCGGCTCGCTGACACAGCCGCTTGCGATTTTTCCTGATACAGATGCGATCGATCGCCCTGCCACAAACTCGCTGTATTCCAAAACTCCCGTCAAACAAGCCTGGGCATTTTGCTCCCAATATTCCGGGAGATTCGGGAACAGTTCCCAATGAGATCGGCCGATCGCCTCGCCGTCGCCCAACCCGCAATCTGTTTCCCAGCGACGAGAAACCGACAGATAGCGCATTTCACAATCTACCATTGCCACGGCCTCGGCGGAGCGCTCCACAAACCGCCGAAATCTGTCTTTACTCTCCGACACGGTTGCCTCTGCGGGTTGTGGGGCGATCGGGAAAGTCCCGTCAACGTACCTTCCCAGTCCCTGACTTTTTTGCTGAACTGGCTTAGTTTGCACGGTTTGGGATTTCCTCCATAGCTGTCAAGTTTGAAAAATTCTGTTTGAGACCAAAAATGCTGTTTTTCCCTGATTTGCTCTCTCGGACGATACCCTTAGAGGGTATCACCCATCATTGATATCATTTTTGATGGGGATATGTCTATAGGCATTAGTGTCAACTTAAGAGCAAATCTAGTGCCCGACTGCTGTTTGACCATTAGGCATATATCACGCTGGCGCCGCCGGAATAGTCGGAGGGGACTGGAGTGCTCTGTTTTGTCCCCCGACTATGAGATCGTGTAGCCAGTGCGATCGCCAGATAGCTTGATAATCCAAGATAGCGCTCAAACAAATTTGTGCGTAAATTCACTGGTAAAATCCACTCTCCCTTTCCGTAACATTGCAGGATCTAATCTTTCCGTCGTGTTACAAGTCATCAAAACTACGAGTTTTTGCTGAAATTGAATGCCGTTTTCGTCGATAACGCTTTGATACAAAGTGCCATCCAGCAAACTCAAAATATGTTCAGTTTTGTTAGTGCGTTGTGCCTCTGCAGTCGATCGATCTTGAGCCAAATTATCAGCCTCATTGATAATAATACAAATCCGCTCCAAATAACTCGGTGGCACAAAATTTTCCACAGCATCGTGGTCTAAGATAAAAATCACATAACCCAGCGGCACTAAAATTTCCTTTGCTACCGCTTGCGTCCAAGCAGTTTTGCCCGTCCCCGGTTCGCCACTAACCAAAACAGCCAACTGATTTTGATCTAGAATTGCCTGCTGAACTGTATCGGTAAAACTTTGAACCTCCGCAGAAAACGTGCGAATTGGGAACTGGCTGTGAACCTGTCCGACGCGGCTTTTGTACCCGCCCAGAATCACCGCTAAATTATAAGTTGCCTTGCTAACGAGCGGCGCAATATCTTGGCAAATTAGAGTGTAGCAGCGTCTTCCCCTGTCGTAGCTGTCAATTTGTAGCCAGCAGCCGAATCGGGCCCAAGAAGCATAAACAGTACCCAAAACTTCTAAGCGTTCCCAGCTAACAAATCGCTCCGGGGGATAAGAAAAATGTCGCTCCATAAAAGACTGGGTAATTGCATCCGGTTTCCCTAGCAAATCGAGAACTTTGAAAACAGTAATCTCTTGGAGTTTGTTGAGAACGTAGTCGATGGGAATGCTAGCGCGGCTGACCAATTGCACCACAGGCGTTTCGGTAACTAAAACGTCTTTGTAGCGGTAATCCGGGTAAACTGGCTGCGGAGTAATGTAATCCCAAAATTCATCCATTTCGTAGCGAGTATTTTCCGAAAATACATTTAAAATATTTGCCCACCAAGTATATTGGTGTCGTCCCATTGCGTCGGCAATGTCGCTAGCTGCCCCTAAAGTTTTTTGAGCTAGTTCTTGGGGGTCGCTAGACGCTAAATGTACCAGGTGTTGCCAATCAAATTGACGATAAAAAGGTCGCCAACCAGAGCCTAGCAGACCTCTATTTTGAGAATTGTTTTGATGAAAATTGTTTGCGCGATCGCCCATATCTTCCGCACTCATTTTACACAACTCCTACTTACTCTTATTTTACTGCTTTTGTGGTACACATTCTACAAAAAAAAGGAAAATTATCAACTTATTTTGAGATAAGCTGGCGGCACAAAATCTACTAACCACACTTTGTTTTCCGAGCAGTAAAATGTATGACCGTCGCGTTGCATTGCTGCGGCATCTACAGTAAAGACTGCCGGGATGCCATGTCTTGCACCTACTTGGCGCGCCGTCTGGATATTCACCGACAAATGAACATGATGCCGTGACATTTTCCTCATTCCTTGACTGAGAATAGACTCGACAGCAGTGCTACCTGTTCCGTGATATAAAATATCTGGGGGAACAGCGGGTTCTAACTGCAAGTCAACCTCTACGCTGTGCCCTTGGTTGGCACGAATTAGAGTGCCTGTGGAGTCAAATGAAAAGCGCTGCTTGTCGTTTTGCGCGACTACTTCCTTGAGTTCTGCAAGCTGAACAGGGAAGTTATTTTTTTGGCACGCAGCGAGGAGTTCGCTAACAGGAACCCAGCCGCCTGGAGCGAGTTGAATGCCGATGCGATCAGGAGCGTGTCGCAAATGTCTGCTCAGGTATTTGCTAATTTTTACTAAGCGAGAATCGCTCATGATTTTACTTTATTTATTGAGCTTTTAAATCACATTTTGCCAAATGTCACTAGCGGGTTATATTGTGGGGGTGGGGGCGGGTTTATTGAATCTGTTGGCACTGCCAGAGAGCGCTTGATTGAACCCGCCCCTACAGGTTTTTTGAAACTTATTCATATCGAAAAAAATGAAGGATTTTACGCGCGAATTATAGGGTAAAAGTGGCTTTTAACAACCTACAAAATTAGGTTATGCGTCCGGGGATTAAAAAGTTTTCAGTGTGCGACTTTTACGAGCTTTATTTTTTGATAATTATCAAAAAAATCTGCATTTTGTCGAACGCTTTCTACCTTGGGATAACTCCGCCAAAAATAGCAAAATTTAGATAGCGCCAGTGACATCCTACGTCGGCAAAACCAGCTTCTGCAAGCCACTTTGTCTGCTCTTCCACAGAGGAGGGAATATCTTCTTCTAAATATTTTTGAAACCAGGCTGCATCGTCTTCTCCGTTAGCTTTCATGTACTGCCGCCACAACTGTTCGTATTGCTCAGTCAGCCGGGGAGTAGCACCTGTCACAATATCTCGAATTAGCAAGATTCCCCCTGGATTCATGGAGTGGAAAATTTTGTGAAATAGCTGTTGTTTACCTGCGCTGTCGAGGTGGTGGATTGCCAACCCAGAAACTACCACATCGTAACCGCTGCCGAAATCATCTTCGGCGAAATTTCCTTGCTGCAAGGTCAGCCGTTCTCCGAAAGCGGACAAGTTAGTTTGGCAAATTTTCAGCATATTTTGGGCGATGTCAAAGGCGAGGACTTTTGCTTGAGGCAATGCTTGCATAATCAGAGCCGACAGTATGCCAGTTCCCGCGCCTAAATCCAGAACTTTTATGTTACCATTCGTTTCAGAAGGGATTAACTGCAATATTACATCGTGTTGCTCGCGATAGCGCGGAATGAGGCGAGGAGTTAAGCGGTCATAATCAAATGCTTCTTGTTCAAAGTGTTCGCGTACAGCGTCTAAATTCACAGACGATTTTCCTCAAATAGTTAATAGTTGAGTGCGCCAAGGCAGTTTGCCGGTTGTCTTCTCTGAAGGCATATTACATTTGATAATACAAAAAATATACAGACCTGTCAAGATGTTGAAGAAAATAATTTAAAAGAAGTTATGGACGATCGCCAGACAGGGACTTTGTGCGCCCAAACCCGCCCGTGATTTGGGAACTGTCTAGCCCTGCACATATATCTCCTTCAGTGCAGATGAGGCAGAATGCCACAGACGCGAAAGCCTGCCGAAGACGAGACTTTGTGCCAGATACTAGGAGTAATTGTGAGCAAAAAGTTGACGGTTATGATACCCGTTTCAAACAAGAATGCAACTGTCGGTGTGTGATCCACACCATAAAATTATCAGTGATTCCCCTTAGTAAAATATAAAAGATACCAGATAAAAAGGAATGAGCCGGCAGCCGACGATCGGCTAGATATGAAAAATCAGTCCTCAGATTGACAAACTTTAGCCAACTATCAACAAAAATTAAGGTGACTCCCGAGTGGATGTGGTGCCTGCCAATTTTTCAGGAAGATGAAGAGATACAAAATATTACACCCGCCGGTGCGGGAAAGAAAATTGTGATAATGAATCAGGATGCGAGTAGATTAGGTGTCAGCCGTCAGGGGAAAATAGAAGCAATGGAAATCCAACAACGGAGTAAGGATAAGCCCGATCGCCAGCAACAAAACGCGTCCGATCGGCTCGGTCAAATTTCTACGACAAAAGAACTAGATTGGTCGCTACAAGAATGTTTAGATTTTAAAAGAGCGATCGACCGATCCACACTGGCGCTGAGGACTGACGCGCGAGGAATTATCAACTATGTCAGCGAACGAGTTTGCTCCATATCCAACTATTCCCAGGCCGAACTAATCGGCTGCCACTTCGGCATCCTCCATTCGGAATATAAATCTTCGGAAATAATCAAAAATCTGCTATCAACTGTTGCCAAAGGTGAAGTTTGGCAAGGAGACATTAAGAATAAAGCCAAGAATGAAAGTGATTATTGGGTGTACGCAGCAGTAGTTCCACTGTTGGACTGTAAGGGAAAACCCTGTCAGTATTTGGCGATCGGATTCGACATCACCGATCGCAAAGCCGTGGAAGCAGCCCAAGCCGAAGCCAACCGGGCAAAAGACGAATTTCTGGCGATCGCCTCCCACGAACTACGATCGCCCCTGAGCGCGATTTTGGGATGGGCGCAGCTAGCTCGATCGCGCAATTTAAACGAAGCCACCACCACCCGCGCTTTGGAAATCATCGAGCGCAACGCCAAATTACAAAACAGGCAAATAGACAATCTCCTCGACCTCTCGCGGTTGCTGCGGGGGAAAGTGTGCCTGAACATCGGCCAAGTTCACCTCCCGTCTATCATAGAATCTGCGATCGACACCCTCCGTCCCACCGCCGATGCTAAAAACCTCCGCGTAGAAAAACATTTCGACCCCGCCGTCAGCTACGTTTTGGCGGATGCAGAACGCTTGCAGCAAGTAGTCTGGAACCTCCTGGCCAACGCCATCAAATTCACCCCAGAATCCACACCATACCCAGTTCAAGTGCGGATCGAGCCTACTGAGTCGGGCGTGTTGATTCGGGTCAGCGACAGCGGTTGCGGCATCGACCCCAAATTTCTGCCGCACATCTTTGACTACTTCCGCCCTGCAGACAACTTCCAGAACAAGGAACAAAATCGGCTTGGGCTCGGACTCTCAATTGTGCGACAGTTGGTGGAACTGCACGGGGGAAGTGTTTGGGCTTCGAGTCCCGGTCTCGGTGAGGGGGCGACCTTTGGGGTACTGCTACCGGGCGCCAACAAAAATGCACCCGACGATCGCACTGCTGCGATCGCCCAAAGGGAAAGCAGACCCGGATCGGTTTCCAAACCCCTAGCGGGAAAGCAAGTCCTGGTGGTGGAAAGCAGCGCCGAAATCCGGCAATTTCTCAAAACTGGCCTCGAAGCATTTGGAGCCAAGGTAACAGCGGTGGGTAGCGCCGCCGAAGCGATGGCGGAGTTGCAACAGTCGCGCCCCGACGTGTTGGTCAGCGATATGACGGTATCGGGAGCCGACGGCTGCGATTTAATCCGCCGCATCAGAGCCATGGAAATGTCCGAGCACAGGGAACTGCTGCCGGCCGTGGCGCTGACGGGAGGGATTGAGGAACAAGATTCGGCCGAAGCGCTGGAGGCGGGGTTTCAGAGGCATTTGTCGAAGCCGGTGGAAGCGAATCAGTTGGTGAGTGCAATCGCCCAATTGGCTGGACTGACTGGATTCGGCTCTGGAGAGTGGGGTTCGGGAAATATCCGGGCGGCCACACCCCAGGCCACGCTGCCGGAACCTAACAGTTTTGACGACAAAAATTATCTAGAACAATTAACAAGTGACAGCAGAGAATTACCGCTGTTGCTGGTAGTAGAAGACAACAATTTTCTGCTGGCTTACCTCCAAACTTTATTAACTCCGTACTATCGAGTCGCTGTGGCGAGGGACGGGGTTGAAGGTTTAGAAAAAGCCAAAAGTTTGCAGCCAAATTTGATTGTGAGCGACCAAATCATGCCCCGACAAAACGGACTGGATTTGCTCAAGGAGATTCGGAACACCCCAGAATTGAAATCTACTCCGGTAATCTTTTTGACAGCGCGATCGGGGATGGACGCTCGGATCGAAAGTTTGGATGCGGGTGCTGACGATTACATTTCAAAGCCTTTTGACGAGAGGGAATTGCTCGCAAGGGTGAGAAATTTGTTGCGATCGCACTCAGCCGAACAGCAGTTGGCGGAGCTCAACCGTCAGTTGCAGCAGCAGAAACAGCAGTTAGAAACAGTGAATCGAGCCTTGCAGTATTTGGCCAATTACGACAGTTTGACTGAGGTAAGAAACCGCCACTCTTTTAATGAATACCTCGATACGGAATGGCGGCGTTTGGCGAGGGAAGAAGCACCGCTGTCATTAATTATGTGCGACATTGATTATTTCAAACTTTTCAACGACACTTATGGGCACCAAGCGGGGGATGAATGTTTGCGGCAAGTGGCAGCGGTGATCCAGCATTCGGTAAAGCGAGCTGCAGATTTAGTAGCGCGTTACGGTGGAGAAGAATTTGTAGTGGTTTTGCCGAATACCGATATTGAAGGTGCCACTTCCGTAGCTGAAATGATCGCACAACAGGTGCGGGGTTTGCACATAGCTCACGCTAAGTCTGCTGTCAGCGAATATGTGACGCTGAGTTTGGGTGTAGCTTGCTGCATTCCGGGGGCGAAGTCGCAGCCGGGGGAGCTAATTGCGATGGCCGATGAGTCACTTTATCGGGCGAAAGAAGCAGGGCGCGATCGGGTTTCGGTTGCCACATTTCAAGGATAATATAATAGTTAAATCAACTTGTATGGTGCGTCAGAAATCTATCGTTTCGATTTAAATATCTTTTTTGGGATCGGACACACCATACCAATGTGCTGGCAAACTTTGGTGAATTCAAATTGCTATAAATATAGTTAAAGGAGGTCGTGCCATGACAGCAACCACCGCTTGCACGCCGAAGGAACACCAGCGGTACAATTGGCCGACGGTGTTTCGATTTATGCCTATCACGGCGTGATTTTACCCGAATGGTAAGGTAGCCTGCACCCGCACCAGTCGCAGTCTAAGGAATGAGAATTAAATAACTTCCACAAGATTGTGGGATGGGCGTCCCGCCCGTCCAAAAAGGATGGGCGGGACGCCCATCCCACAATAACAATTAAAATTGTAAGTTATTTAATTCGCGATCCTAAGTGGGTGTTGAAGGAACAGAATGCAGAAATTCGGCGCGGGTTAATTCAGGGAATTACTTACGATCGCATAATTCAAGAATTCGCGGTGACAGAATTAGATAGTTGGCAGGAATACACTTTATTAAGCATCGAGTTTGACGATGATTTTGATCGGGTGAATAATGCAAATCCTGTTTATTTGTTAAAAATGACTTGTCCGAGTACGGGATTCATTCACGCTTTGCGAGTGCCGCCTGATGTGCGATCCTCTTCGAGGGCTTCGCTAACGGCTAAAGAGGCAATTCGCTGGGTAAATTGGGGAATCGATCCAGAGGAGTTTTCCGTGCAAACCTGAGTGATAGCTGGTAAAAGTATAGTCATTTATAGGCATGGGAGGCTTGAAGTCCCTCCCCCTTCACTTTTACTTTGAGCGGATTAACCCGCCTCGGCTGAACTACGCAGCTCCCTATCAAGAAAGCGGAACGCATTTGGGATTGCTTTTCTGAGAATATTGTAAGCGCCGTTCACGTCAGAATTGATCAACTGACCAGTCGATGTTTTGTACAAACCTCGCTTAATCCGTTTTCCGGTAAAGACAGGTTCTGTTTCTGTCTTCCCATAAACAGGAATTGAATCTAATCCTAAAAAATTTGCTCTGGAGGTGTATGATTCCTCCTGCACAATTACCTTAATTCCAACTAGAAAAGCTTTGTACTCCAACATCTCAATTAATCGAGCGTGAGGAATACTGACAAAGTTTTGGTTAGTCTGCTTTCCGAGATTGATATCGGTTTTCCACTGTACATTCTTACCGATTACTAGCGTCCCAATTTTTTGCGCGACCAAGACATCGACAATCCTGCGACTTGCTTGATGCAAGTAATTGTCTACTTTTTGATGGCGGCAGCGAGTTAATCGCTGAATACGAGGTGAAGTTTTGCGGTTCCCTTTCAATTGTGATTGCAGTTTTGAAGAACGCTTATTATAGAACTGGTTGATCGATTTCAATGGTCGCCCGTTAATCAACAGCGGAATAAAACCCGGTCGATTTGAAGTTAGCGCCGCTAAATTATTCAGTCCTAAATCAATACTGGCTGCAAAGTCATTCTCTTGGGGGGCGGACTCCGGCTCGTCATAAATTACCTCCACTACATAAGAATCACATTTTGGAACTAACCTGACTTGACAAATTTGGTCAGGGTTGATTTTAGTTTTAATTGAAAGTTCAGTACCGGAAAGTTTGATGATTCCGTTTCTCAACTGTTTGCTGCTAATTGCTTGAATCGTATATACAAGAAGGTTTCGACCCTTAAGTTTATCTTTGTACTTTGGTAGTTTTGGCCGACCAGTGAATTTAGAAGAGTCGGCTTTGTAGGCTTGAGCGGCTTCAAAAAATGACTTCCAATTCTTATCTAGCACCATCAATATTTGCTGACTTACTTTGGCGGGCAAAGCCTTATATGCCTCGTGAAACTTCATCAATCGATTCATCTCGTTGTAACCGACATAGCCCCATCCATAAATAAAGTTCTGGCGAATGACATAATTAGCGGCATTGTACAGATTTTTGGATTTGAAAGCTAGTTGGTCAATAAGAGCGAAACGAGATTCTGTTGATTTGATGATATGCCTTTCTGTTAGCTGCATTCAGTGCCTCCATCTTTCAACTCGGCAATTATCTTTTCCGTTTTTCTGCTAGCGCGTCGCTGTCCGTAAAGTCGAGCAGCAAAGCTAGTAACTATAGCCACTAAGTCTTGCATTAACTCATCTTTTCCATTTTCTGCTAAGTTGACTATTTCCAACTTAACTCCCAACCTTAGTAGTAGAACGTCTAGATAATTTGTGCCAAAGCGAGCCAAACGGTCTTTGTGTTCAACTAATAAAATGTCGTAGTCATCTTGTTGCAGTAGGGACTCTAACTGTTTTCGGTGGTCGTTCAATCCGCTGCCAATTTCTTTGACATTTTTAACAATTTGATAGCCGTTAGCAATGGCGTACTCAGTTAACCTCTCCGATTGACGGTTGAGGTTATCTTTGTTTTCCGAAGATGAGACTCGACTGTAAATAGCGACTCGATTCTTCTTGACCTGGTTTGATGGCGATTGTGGCAAGTAGTCAACTATAATCAGACCGCTTTCCGTCTGCCGTGCCGGATGTGGCAGTTTGTTTGCCTTCCACGCCTAGCCACGCGGTTGTGTAACTTATGCCTATTGCTTTGGCGTAGTCAGGTAGTTTCATGTTGACCTCCTGACTACATAATACCATCATCGCTTACCACTGCTTATAAGCTTAACGAAGTTTTGCAATACCAATTGTTAAAAGTCACAGAACCCCGCGCCACAGTTAGGATCAGCCGTTTCCCTACCCGATCATCTATACTTTACTCCACTGAAAACCGCTATATTGACAACAGCCTTAACCCATGAAACACCGATAAACGTTCCCGCAGTGTGCCACTTCCAAGGGTGGAATGTACCAACCACCGATCGCCCACAAACGGTTAATAACATCAAGAAGAAGCCCACCCTCGGATCGAAGGTGGGCTCTGTTCATGCCAGCTTACCGACAGCTAGGCAATCGGGTCTCTTCGCTGGTAGACGTAAAATATCGGAAAAAGATCCGAACGTCTGAAAAAACTTCTCGCCCACCATTAAGCTTCAGTTTACCCAACCGGATCGGGAAAATTGCGCCCGCAGCGCTGTTCCCCTGAAATCGGGGAACACTGGGGCTTCAACTTTTCAATAGACTTTTGCAAAAAAAGTAAGTCAAGGGCCTGCAGGATGCCTAAAACCACCTTCCCACAAGAATTAAAATTGTTCGAGAAGTCTCATAATTCTCCTCTTTAACTTTGATTTCCCAACCGATTAGGGATCGTGATGGGAGCATCTCAATGAAAGCAGCCCAGCTAGAAATTGGAGTTAGGAGCCAGGAGGCATGAGGAAAGAGTCAGAAGGAAGCAGCCAGAAGAAGTGTTTTTACAAATATAGCAATCCTAAATGATTATACTCGTTACCAGGAAGAGCCTGGTAACGCATATCCGGAGGCTCTGCGTCCATAGTCTGGGCCGAGGCAGAGCCTCGCTTACATCGGTTCCCAGGCAGAGCTTGGAAGTTAACCAGTTATTGAAACTGATGCGAGGATTGCTATATGAGATGCTCCCGATAGTCACCACCTTACCCACCATAAAAATTAATTTATGAATTTCACAAAAGGTGCTGTAATAAGACTAACAATTCTCTTGATTTTTCTCGGAATAGGTGGTGCTTATTTATGGTATCTCATGTCAAATCCGGCTTCTTTAGAACAAGCTGAAGCACAATCTAAATTATTAGATAAAATCAATGTAAATGGAAATTACATTGAAGCATTGCTCTGGTTTTGCTTTGCTATTGGTTTCGCTCTTAATGCCAATAAGACATCAGGAATAACCAGAATTAATCGCCTGATTACTACCCTAATTTTTTTCTTGTTTGGTGGCTCAGATATTGTCGAAGTACAAACGGGCGCGTGGTGGAATCCTTGCTGGTTATTTGTTTGGAAAGTTTCTTGCGTTTTATTTATGGTGAGCTTATTTTGGGTTTATTTACGCGATCGCGCCCTTTCAAGTAAACCATAAATAACTGCTTCCCAGGAAGAGCTAGGGAACCGATTTCCAGAGGAAGAGGCTCGCTATTTTAGCAGGAAAATCGGAGGCAGAGCCTCCGGATCTGTGTTACCAGGCTCTGCCTGGTAACGAGTAGAACGAGTAGAAACAGAGAAAGCCGAAATTACTAATGGCTGTACCTACAAGTTCGATTAGTTGGGCGGGTCAAAGCGGTTGACCGAGAGAGCAACACCGATCATCGGCAGAGCGACACCGAAGCAAATCAACCACTGATCCAGATTCATCGGAGCCGTCTCAAATATGCTATTGACAAATGGAGAGTTAGCAAAGATAATCTGCAAAATCACCGCCACGACAATTCCCACACCGAGGGCGGGAGCACCGCTAACTTCTTCCTTAGAACCGCTAAATTTAGCCATCAAAGAAGGCAACAACTGGCTGAGACTCAACAGGTAAAAAATTCTACCCATTACCAAGGCTTGAATCGCCATCGTGCGGGCGAGTTGGATCGTTCCCCACTCGGCTTGGCGCACCCATTCAAACATTCCGAAAATCAAAGTCCAGTTGTAAAGAGAAATAGCGATAATTCGCTTGATTCGATTTGGAGTCAGCAAAGGTTCGTTTGCCGATCGCGGTTGTTGTTTCATCACTCCCGGTGACTTGGGCTCGAAAGCCAGGGGCACAGTCATCGTAATTGAGTTGAGCATATTCAGCCAGAGAATTTGTAGCGACAAAATGGGCAATTCTCGACCGAGGAGGGTGCTGAGCAAAATTGTCATCGATTCTCCGCCGTTGACTGGGAGAATGAAGCTGATTGCTTTGAGCAGATTTTTGTAAACCGATCGCCCTTCTTCGACAGCAGATTCGATCGACGCAAAGTTATCATCGGTAAGAATCATGTCAGCGGCTTCCTTAGAAACCTCCGTACCGCTGCCCATCGCAATACCGATATCCGCTTGTTTCAGCGCCGGCGCGTCGTTAACGCCGTCTCCCGTCATCGCCACGATTTCGCCTTGATTTTGCAAAGCTTCTACGAGGCGGAGTTTTTGTTCGGGGGCGACGCGGGCAAAAACTGAGCCGGCTTCTACAGCTTCGCCGAGTTCCTGCTTGCTCATGGCGGCGAGTTGAGCACCGGTGTAGGCTACAAGTTCCCTGTGGTGTTTAGTTTTGCGAAATCCCATGCGGCGGGCGATCGCCTTGGCTGTAGCTATGTGGTCGCCGGTAATCATTTTGACTTGGATGCCAGCCGTTTGACAAGCTTGGACGGCTGCGATCGCCTCAGCCCGCGGCGGGTCGATCATGCCTTGGAGTCCCAAGAAAATCAGCCCAGATTCCAAATCCGAATGATCGACGGAATTTTGGCTTTCGGGTACTGGCTTTTTCGCTAAAGCCAAGACGCGCAAGCCTTGATGCGCCATTTCATCGACTTGGTGGTGGATTTGTTCGCGATCGACTTCTACCGGATTTCCTTGGGTATCGAGACTGGAACCGCAGCGGCCGAGAATGGATTCTACTGAACCTTTGACGTACAAAATTTTGCCACTGGGAGTTCGGTGCAGCGTCGCCATGTATTGAAACTGAGATTCAAAGGGAATTGAATCCAGCCGCTGCATTGACTTGGACAAAATTTGCTGGCTCAAATCAGCTTTTTTGGCCGCAGCAATTAACGCTCCCTCTGTCGGATCTCCGACGACTATCCAATTATCGTCTTTGAATTCCAACTGAGAGTCGTTGCAAAGGAGTCCAGCTTGCAAACATTCTTGCAAAGTTGGAGTTTGGCTGACAGTAATTGGCAGTTGGTTGAGTTGAATTTCACCTTCGGGGCTGTATCCCGTACCCGTAACTGAGTAGGATGCGCCACCAGAATAGATTTCTTGCACCGTCATCTGGTTTTCCGTCAAAGTTCCGGTTTTGTCGGAACAGATGACTGTAGCGCCGCCTAGGGTCTCTACAGCGGGCAATTTGCGGACGATCGCGTGGCGATTTGCCATCCGGGAAACGCCTACGGCTAGGGTGACGGTGATGACGGCGGGTAAGCCTTCGGGAATTGCGCCGACAATCAGCGCGACTGCGGGTTCGACTGCTTCTTTAAAGGCTGAAACCCCCTCTGGGACAGGTCTGCCCAATCTGACGGCGAAGGTCAAGGTTGCCATTCCCAACACGAATAACAGCCAGTTTTGACTGAATTGGTTGAATTTGCGGGTTAAGGGGGTGGTGAGATCGATGTGCCGATCTAATAGTTGGGAGATTTTGCCTGTTTCGGTTTTATTGGCGATCGCAATTACGATGCCGCTACCTTGGCCAAAAGTGACAAAACTGCCGGCATAGGCCATGTTATCCCGTTCTGCTAGTGGCGTTTCTTTTGGCAGAACTATGTCTCCAGATTGTCCTAATTCTTTTTCGACAGCAACAGATTCCCCGGTGAGTCCCGATTCGTCGATTTGCAAGTCGCGGACTTTCACTAAGCGCAAGTCTGCCGGTACTTTGTCGCCGGAAGTCAGGGTTACTAAGTCGCCGACAACGAGTTCTTTGGAGGGAATTCTTAATTTTTTGCCGCCCCGAATGACTGTGGCCTCTGTGGTGACAGCTTGGGCGAGGGCTTCAATTTTTTTCTCGGCTCCAGCTTCTTGGATGAAACTAATAGTAGCGTTGGTGGTTGTTACGCCCCAAATTACGCTAGCGTTTAGCCATTCTCCGATCACGGCTTTGATTAAACCTGCACTCAGCAAGATGATCAGGAGGGGTTGGTTAAATTGCAGGATAAATTTTAACCAGGCTGGTTTCCCTGCTTTAACTGTTAGTTCGTTGGGCCCGAATTTCTGTTGGCGATGGTTGGCTTCTGTCGGTTCTAAACCGCTTTCCAGGTTGGTTTCTAAGATAGTTGCAACCTTGGATATTTCTAGGTAGTGCCAATATTGCTCTGCTACGTCTACATCGTTGGCGGATCTTGATGGCATGATTCTTCCTGAATATTGGGGGTGTGTGAGGAGCTTCGATCGCTCTTTAATAGGCACGCTAAATACAACTCAGCGCTCGTTGGAGCGTGAATATATTGAGCGGCTTAATTGTTTGTTGATTACTTTAACGGGCTGTGACTTACATATATATTACAACGGATGTGGCCGTTTGTGGCAAGAGATTTGGGGAATTATTTGCGGCGCTAAATCTGGTTTGGGACTTGGTGGCTAAGGTGGGGAAAAGTCGATCGAATCCCTTGACATTTTGCAAATTTTAGGTGTGGTTGAAGAAAGGGAGGACACGGAAGTCACGGATAGACGGATTCATTATTGAACACGAGTCAGGAGTTATCGATCGCAAAGCGTGTTAAAACTGAGCTCTTGCACCATTCTCAAGAACAGGCAAGATGCCTGTTCCACAAAGAGTGAATTTTCTTGTGGAACAGGCCGAAAAGCCTGTTCCTAAAAAGCTTATTGAGAATGGTGCAACATATGAGTTACAACCGAGTTAAGCGATCGTATTCCAAACTTATAGAAATAGTAGTGACGCTGGTGCTGGGTTCGGTGCTGTTTGTCTGGGGAATGCGGTTCGGGCGGGTGTTAGTTCGATCGGGAGTGACGGCTAATGATTTGTTTAAGGGCAGAAATTCGATCGCCCTGGCTTTGGTGATGCACTCGCGTGCGATCGTTTTGACCCCCTCGCATCCAGGATACAAGCCGCCGGATTCATCCGTCCAGAAATAAAAAACCTGTATCCGATGAAACTTGCCGAACGTATTTATCTCGCGCAAGTCAATGCTTCAATTCTTT
>NZ_JAUBUB010000118.1:11766-17938 GCF_036705265.1 Microcoleus sp. B4-C2 | reverse complement strand
ATTTTAAAGTCCCAAAAGCCTTTCGACCCCAATTATTTACTTGCTACCCCTTGACAGTTCAAGACAGTATCTACAGAATGTGTCATAATGCTGCAATATGTGATTTTTTAATATTACTCTTAGTCCGCGTAGGCGGACATTGTTTGTGTAGACGCGATTTCCAATCGCCGGGTTTCCTTAGTTATTTTTCATCTCCCAAATAAGCCTCAATAACCGCCGGGTCATTCCTGACAATAGCAGGCTCGCCCAAGGCAATAAGCTGACCGAAATGCAAGACGGCAATGCGATCGCACAATCCCATAACAAGCGGTACATGATGCTCGATCAATATTACAGTTAAATTGAATTGTTGGCGCACTTCTCGGATAAATTCGCTTAATTTGTGCTTTTCATTGGGATTCATCCCCGCTGCTGGTTCATCTAACAGCAATATTTGCGGTTCTAGGGCTAAAGCGCGGGCAATTTCTAAGCGCCTCTGGTCGCCGTAGGGCAAGTTTTTCGCTTGTTCGCCCGCGCGATCGCCCAATCCGACTAAATCCAGCAATTCTAAGGCTTTTCGCTGGGTTTTGCGTTCCATTGCGTTAGATGCTGGCAAGCCGAAAATCCCCGCCAGCACCGATAAAACTGGATTGCCCGATCGACTATGGATGTGTCGGGCGATCGCCACATTTTCCACAGCAGAAAGTTCCCCAAATAACCGGATATTTTGAAAAGTTCTGGCAATACCTTTATTAGCAATTTGATAAGGCTTCAATTGGGAAATATTTTCATTTTGATAAATCAGGTTGCCACTAGAAGCAGGTATCAGTCCAGTCATGAGATTAAATAGAGTTGTCTTGCCCGCGCCGTTAGGGCCGATTAATCCAAAAATCTCGTTTTTTTCAACTGTAAAAGATACGTTGTTTACAGCAATTAAACCACCAAAGCGACGGGTTAATCCTTTGGCTGCTAAAACAGGATTGCTTGTTGAGAGGGTAAGGGGTTCGGAAATCATAAACACATCATAGAACGAATATAAGATATCTCATTATGCCTTAGACTGCCGAATGTTCTTAAAGTGGCGCTTTTTAAGCAGTATTTAGGGCGATCGATTTCACCACGGACAAGCACAAATTTAGATGCCCCGGAGTCCTGAAACAGTTTGATGAGAATGTATACACAATTATTCAAATGGCTGAGACGGCTCATCAAACACAAGGATTCTAGCCCATGACGAAGCACTGCCGACAAGGATTAGCTGCCGTAATTGCTCTCTCGTTTCTATCTTTCACATCGCCTTTGCTGTTAACTCGCAATGCTGCGGGTGGAATTGGGGAGGAACCCACAGCTAATCCCAAACAGATTGCCTCCCTCACCGATAAGTTAAAGAGTAACAATGAAACGGCACTTGATGCAGCTATTAAGCTGTTACGAAAAATAGGTGAACCCGCCATCCCTGATTGGATGGAAGCTTGGCAGGATCAGAATTTGTCAGTCGCTCAGAGTGCTGCTGAGGTTCTAAGACAAATTGGTCTTCCTGCTATTCCTGCCTTTGTCAAAACATTGAAAGACTCAGATGTGTCGGTTGCTGCGGAAGCTAAAACTGCACTGCCACAGCTAATTCTGATGTTGAAAGACTCCGATGCAACTGTGCGTAGCCGTGCAGACTATGCTTTGGGAAGGATGGGTGCAGAAGCTAAAACTGCTGTGCCGCAGCTAATTCTCTTGTTGAAAGACTCAGATGCCACTGTGCGTAGCCGTGCAGCCAATGCTTTGGGAAGGATGGGTGCAGAAGCTAACACTGCTGTGCCACAGCTAATTCTCTTGCTGAAAGACTCCGATGCCACTGTGCGTAGCCGTGCAGACTATGCTTTGGCAAGGATGCGTGCAGAAGCTAACACTGCACAGTCACAGCTAATTCCCCTGCTTCAAGACTCAGATGTAACTGTGCGTAGCAGTGCAGCCAATGCTTTGGGAAGTTTCGGTGCAGAAGCTAAAACTGCACAGTCACAGCTAATTGTCTTGCTGAAAGACTCCCATCCAAATGTGCGTAGTAGTGCAGCCTCTGCTTTGAATAAAATCCGTGCAAAAGCTTAAACTGCACTGCCGCAGCTAATTGTCTTGCTGAAAGACTCCGATGCCAATCTGCGTAGTAGTGCAGCCTCTGCTTTGAATAAAATCCGTGCAAAAGCTTAAACTGCACTGCCGCAGCTAATTGTCTTGCTGAAAGACTCCGATGCCAATCTGCGTAGTAGTGCAGCCTCTGCTTTGGAAAGTATGGGTGCAGAAGCTAAAACTGCACTGCCGCAGCTAGTTCCGCTGCTGAAAGACTCCGATGCAAATGTGCGTAGCCCTGGGGTCGCGGTCTTGCTAAGGAATGCTTTTCACCTTCAAAAAAAAGAAAAAACACTAACTTCGCCGGAGTTAAATCAGGCTGTATCAAAATTAGAATCAGCCTTGAATATTTTGGCACAACCTGAAGCTAATTTCTCACAATCAACGATCGCAAATCTCCGTGTATACATCAATGCTCTCAAAGCTGGACAAAGCAATCGCCCCTTCATCAAATCACTTCCCAAAAATTTCTACATCTGGGGAATTTACATATTTGTCCTCTTGGGAAAGTTTGCCATCAACCCACTGCGGCTGCTCAAAATCTACGAAACCTTAAAACCGAAATAGCCTGCGACAGAAATATCACCGTTTGGCTAGCAAAACTCTATGCCGACCAACTCATTGTCAAGAAAAAAAGCACGATAGACGGCAATTTCACCCGCTAATAGTTTTGAGTTAATGCTGCACTATTTAAACCAAATAAACCGCAGAATAACAGAGGATAAAGTCAGCGATTCCACCGCTAGATATTAACGGCAAAGATGAGAGTTAATGGCAATATTTCTTGAAGGTAGCCGACTCCCAAAATTCATCAGAAGCGATCGCAGGCTTTCTGTTAGCAGTAAAAAATTGCTATCTCGATAAAATTCCCCGTGCAAAAGATACCGACTTTCTGCAGCAAGACATCCCATCGCGCTATAATATTACAATTACCGTAGGGCCTGAATCTCCTGAACATCTCGCAGGGATAATTGTATAACAATGTACATACCAGATTCGCCATCTTCCCCAAGAAAAGTGCTGCCGACGATGTACGATCTACCCAGTGAAGACCCGGAGGAGCCTGGTTTGCCTGACGAATATCATCGGTGGCAAGCACAACTTTTGTGCGATAGCTGCCTCCCCTCTAATTATCCACCCGATCGCCTCTTCTCTGCCAGCGATCTCAATCTATACTACGACTCCAACCATCCCAATTGGTACAAAAGACCCGATTGGTATTTAGTTGTGGGGGTTTCGAGATTTTACCAAGACAGAGACTTGCGCCAAAGTTACGTGATTTGGGACGAAGCAGTAACTCCTTTTATTGCGATCGAATTTCTGTCACCTGGTACGGAAGATGAAGATTTAGGACTGACAGAATCAGAACCAAACAAACCGCCGACTAAGTGGCAGGTTTACGAAATAATTTTGAAGATTCCTTATTACTTTGTTTTTAGCAAATACAACAACCAATTGAGGGTATTTCGGTTAATTGGCAACCGTTACCGCGAACAATTGTTAACAGGCTCTCGATTTTGGATACCGGAAATACAGTTAAGTTTGGGTTTGTGGGAAGGTGCTTTCCTGCAAAATCAAAGGTTGTGGTTGCGCTGGTATGATATTAATGGCAATTTGATTCTGACTCCAGAAGAATTTGAAAGACAGCGAGCTCAATTGGAAAGCCAACGAGCCGAGTTTGAAAGGCAGCAAGCTGAAATTGAAAGACAGCGAGCCGAATTAGAAAGTCAGCGAGCCGAGTTTGAAAGTCAACGAGCTGAATCAGAAAGAGAGCGAGCAAATCGTTTAGCCGATCGACTGCGAGCAATGGGCATTAATCCAGATGAGCTGTAAAATTAAATAGCAGCATGAAATGGTGCAAGCTGCAAGCGCTGTCGATAAAAACTTATTAACTAAAAATAAATTATGCCAGACTCTACCTCATTGCGCGATCGCTACTTAGGCCTAATCGACAAAATTGTCGAAATCACCCTCAAAGGTCAAATTCGCTCCAAAGAACAAGTTTATCAAATGCTGGTGCAAGACATTAGCACCGGTACTGGCGAAATCTTTGAACGCTGTTTCGGCGAACGCCTTGATGCGGCCGAGAATCAACTCAGAAATGAAAAAGACGAAATCAAACAAGCAAAGGCAAATCGCAGCCTCAGAGCTCTCAAAACCATCCAAGGAGAATGGGAACGCTGGCAGAAAGATAACCGCGTCGATCGCGCAATTGCATCCTCAATCCAACAAATCGTTAGTGCTGAATCTAATGCCCGCCTCTTGGCATTATTGCAAGTAATCGATCCGAATAAAGAACATCCGCTGACTCTCGCTCAATTGCAGCAATTGGCAAAATCTCTGCACCAACAAATGCTGCAAACTGCCAATCCCGAAACCGAACAAGATTTGCAGCAAATCACCGCCGGCATCGCCAAAGGTTTAGAATCTTGGCAGCGTTTGGAACCGGAACTTGTGGGCTGGATTTATCAGCCGCAGCAGCTAGGATTTGCCGGTAGTCCCGAACAAAATGGGCCTTGGGCTTTTTGGGCTAAAAAAGTTAACAGTCCCTTTCCCCAGGCTCTCTTGAATACTATTGCAGTCGGTGAATCTGTAGTTCAATTCGCAGCCCAGCAATCGAGTTTAGATTTAGACATATTGGTGGAAGTGGCGATTATTTTGCAGTGCTTGCAACGGGCGTTAGCGACATGGTTTGATAAGCAAGTTTACGATTCCAAAGTGTCAACAAAAGCTTCAATTTCTACTTACATTACTTTTGCGGTAATTTGGAGTCAGCTAGCTAGTGGGTTTAATAATTCTACCAAGAGTGGCGAGCAGTTGGCAAATGCTTGTTTTCAAGTAACTTTGCAAATTTTGCGGGCTTTTTCTCAGCGAGAATATTTTCCGCTTTACGGGGGGATTTTTGCTTCGTTTGATGGTAAAGCTCTGCGTCATACTTTGGATTATTTAGATGAACCGCTGCGGCGAGTTGAAGGCACTCAAGCGAAAGCTCGGATTCTGACGCTTTTGGGTTATTCGATGCAGGCGGCTGGGGCCTACGAGCGATCGCTCTTGCTGCACAAGCAAGCGCTGGAAATTGCCCGTACCGAAGGAGACAAA
This sequence comes from Microcoleus sp. B4-C2, assembly GCF_036705265.1. Classification (NCBI taxonomy): domain Bacteria; kingdom Bacillati; phylum Cyanobacteriota; class Cyanophyceae; order Oscillatoriales; family Microcoleaceae; genus Microcoleus; species Microcoleus sp. B4-C2. The sequence continues at coordinate 12,745 of NZ_JAUBUB010000118.1, read as the reverse complement.
GCTTGCGAAGTTGCCAATCTCAATCACATCAGCCGCAACTATGTTGCTCAAAAAAATTATCAGGAAGCGATTAATTACAGCCAGCGGGCTTTAATTATGGCACGACAAGCGGGAGAGCGACAAGGCGAGGCAAATGCTCTGGCTAATTTGGGTTACAGCGAAGTGTTTCAAGCGCGGCAGTTGGAGGAGGTGGAACCGGAGGTTTATGAGAGTGCGATCGGTTATTTGGAACAAGGTTTGTTGCTATCGGAAAAATTGGGAGACAGGCAAAGTCAAGCTTTTTGTTCCAGCAGTCTCGGTATTGCTAAAATTGCCCTGGAAAATGCTGAAGCTGCGATCGAATATTTGCTCAAAGGTTGGCAAGCGGCTCAATTTTCAGGGGATTTATATTTGCAAGGTCTGAATTTGGCTTACTTGGCTCAAGCTTATTACAGAATCAACTCACTAGAAAAAGCGATATTTGCAGGCAGTTTGGGAATGTATACTTTGGAGCAAATTGGTGCGATGGAGTGGCGTCAATCGGCTGGTTTGTTGACCATTTTGCAGGGTCAAATGGGGGCGGAATCTTTTAAACAAGCTTTGGCTAAAAGTCGAGCGAATATCATTCCGGCGATCGGTGTTGATGGCTACGATTACATCCCGGAGTTGCTGGAAAAATACCAGCAATCTATTTAATATTATGTCCGATCGATTAACCATAATATCCCGGCGGGGCGGGTTTTTGAGATTGTCAATTATTGGCAGATATTGTTGTTGAACCCGCCCCTACCTGATTTCGGGCGAAGCGAAGCGGAGGGAATCGACCGGACATGATATAACTCTTTGTTGTGGAACAGGCCGGAAAGCCTCTTGCTGACAGAGGTTTAAGGTGTAAGTTCTAACTCGCCGAAAATCACCATTATCAATTAGTATTTCATGGGCGGGCTCTCCTGCTCAACCCCTACTCCCCACAAGAAAATTGAATTTTTGTGGAACAGGC
>NZ_JAUBUB010000118.1:6939-11666 GCF_036705265.1 Microcoleus sp. B4-C2 | reverse complement strand
ATCTTGCCTGTATTGAATTTTTGTGGAACAGGCATCTTGCCTGTATTGAATTTTTGTGGAACAGGCATCTTGCCTGTATTGAATTTTTGTGGAACAGGCATCTTGCCTGTTCCTAGATATTTTGATGCACCCCAAACTCCGAATAATTAATGCTCAACTATCACCGGTGTGCCAACTGCGACTTTCTCAAATAAAGCCTGTGCATCTTTATCAAACATTCTGACGCAGCCGTGAGAAGCCGCCCCCCCGATCGACTCTGGATTCGGAGTGCCATGAAAACCAATCACATTCTTGCCATCCGTCCAAAACCCCATCCACCTACTTCCTAATGGATTGTCTGGCCCAGCAGGAATAAGTTCTCCTGTCCAAGGATTTTGCCAAACTGGATCTTTGATCATTTGCATAACTTTAAAATTGCCTGTTGGAGTTTCCCACCCGCCTTTTCCCACAGCAACCGGGAAACTGGTTTGCACCTTATTTTGTCGGTAAACATAGACGCGGCGTTCTCGCAATTTCAGCACTAAACGCACTTCCTCAATAGGATTTACCGCAGGCTGTGGTTCCTGGGGAATGTAACGAAATGGTTCTCCCAAGGGCGGCAGTTCTGGGGTTCCGAGATTCGGCAACTGTGTCTCGGAGGTGGGCCGCTGCGCTGCGATCGCACTATTGCTTGAATTAGCCACCACTTCGGCAGTCGTCTGCTGCTGTATGCCGATCGACAGCGCGGCTGCACTCAAGCTCAGTACAATTAACTTGTTAAACAAAAATTTGCTCTTCACCATTGTTTTCTTCGCTAAACTCCTCACCAGCATTTCCTACAAAGTTCCGATCTAATTATCCGCCAACCGCACCCGATCCGAAAAATTTTGAGATGCTTTTTGACCAAGAATTTCAAAGGTGGTACCCGCCACGTGATTTATCCGTGGAATCAATCCCCAATCCCAAATCCTTGCATCCTCAAGCCCCCGGATTTATCTCGCGCAAGTCAATCGAAAATCTCAAATTTAAAATCTAAAATCGAATGACGGCAACTGCGCTGTACAGTTTTTAGTTGAAATTCCACCACTGATAACTGGTAACTCAACACAAAGCTTAGGCAATAATACCAAAACCACAAGGTTTTTATAAGTGGCTCAGTGGAGTTACGCAATAGAATGTCGTGAGAAAACCCGGTTTATGCGTAAATATTGCCAGAAAATGATTAGATTTTACCTCCGACTAATTAGATTTTTTAGCAATGACCGACTGGGGATCGAGTATTCAAACTATGGCGCTGCTGTATCCGGCAATCACAATCTGTCTTTGGGTAGAGTTCCCCCCCAGCAACAGTTAGGTGGGCGGAAAAAAACGGCAACGGTCGATCGAATAAACTCAATATATCACGGCAACACTCTAGAGATGCAAACCGCTGAACTTGTTGTAAATCGGGAACTTATGATGTAAAATTTAGTCTTTCAATACTTGTTCGATAATCTTTTTTTGAGATTGTCATAAATTTCCTACTTTGGGGATTAAACTGGATTAGGTATAGAGGTTGGGACTTTCGTGCAGCGGAAGCAAACCCGACCCTGAATAGCAGTTAATGTGAGGTTTCAATGCGTCTTCAGAACATCAAATTATTGACAGGTGCAACACTGTCGGTGGTAATTTCGGCGGTCTCAGTACATCCTGCGATGGCTAACCCTGCAACTCAAATAGCCCAAACGCAGACCACCACAACAGCAAACACTACAACCATTGTCGGTTTTGTCAAAAGTATTGTCGGCGACGTAGTAACTATTCGCGAAGAAAGCGCGCCGTACAGGACTCTCAGGGTTCAAAGATGCGTCCTGAGAATTATTGGCTTAGTACCGGGAATGAAAGTCAGAGCCACCGTCGCCGGATCTCAGATCCAAAATATCGCGGTGATCCCCGATTATAAGGTGGTAGCCACAACGGTTGCTCGTCCCGCAACCCCAGCACCGGCACCGCGTCCGGCTCCAGAACCGCCACCGCGTCCGGCTCCTCGTCCGGCTCCGGCTCCGGCTCCTCGTCCGGCTCCCCGTCCAATTCCGGCTCCGGCTCCCCGTCCGGCTCCTGTGAGAGGACTTTGGTAGAGCTAGGTTATACGATTTTAGATTTTAGATTTTAGATTGAAGATTGAAGATTGGGAATGACAATCAAGCAATTTGATCCGGGGCCCCCGGATTAATTCGTGGGATTGCTTTCTTCAATCTAAAATCTAAAATAGCAAATCTAAAATCGATTGACTGATGAAGATCAAGGTTTGGAACACGGGCCTACACTTGCATTCTTTTTGGCAACTGGTATCAGTACATGGAATTAAGCCACCGCGCCGGCGGTGGCTTAGCTGTTGAATAGCAGTTAGAATAATAGAATTGTCCAGCAATTGTGGAGAAATCGCTGCTATGTATTACCTGCGTTTCTTGCTGCTAATTCTGCTGTTGCCGATGATTGCGTGCGATCGAGCTACAGATGCGAGATCCCCTGCTGTGGGCGACAACAGCCCCGTCTCGCAAATTCCCTCCCGTGCACCGGTGACAAATGTTGGGACAAATCAAATTGTACCGACCAAACCGCTGTCGCCGCAGCCAATCCGTATTGTTGCAACTGCTTTGCCGCAGCCAGGAGCCAGCGAAAGCGCCTCAAAACCTCCTCAAGTAATACCGATTCCCGCATCGCCAGTGCTGCGAGTGCCTCCTGGCTTTGTCGTCAACGTTTTTGCTGACAATTTAGACGCTCCCCGATGGCTAGCTTTGACGCCGACAGGCGATGTTTTGGTAACAGAAACCAGGCAGAATCGGATTACGCTGTTGCGGGATGCCAACGGCGACGGGGTTGCTGAGGTTCGCAAAACTTTTGCCAGTGCCCAAAACGGGTTAAATATTCCCTTTGGCATGGCTTTTGCCGATCGCTATTTTTTCCTCGGAAATACCGCTGAAGTCCGCCGATTTCCCTACACAAAAGGGCAGGAACAATTGACAGGTACCGGTCAAAAAATTGCCGATTTACCGGGCGGCGGCTACAACCAACACTGGACGCGAAATGTTGTCGTTTCCCCCGACAAAAGCAAGCTTTTCGTCTCAGTTGGATCGCAGTCTAATGCCGATGTCGAACCGCTGCCGAGGGCGTCTGTTCAAGTGATGAATTTGGACGGCAAAAACCAACAAATTTTTGCTTCTGGGTTGCGAAACCCGGTAGGATTGGATTTTCACCCAAAAACCAATCAACTCTACACGACAGTCAACGAACGCGACGGTTTGGGAGATGATTTGGTGCCGGATTACTTGACAAGAATTCGTCAAGGCGAGTTTTACGGCTGGCCTTACACTTATTTTAAGCCGAATTTGCTCGACCCGCGCCACGCCAGAAACGGCAATAGCGATCGACCTGATTTAGCGGCTAAAACATTAATGCCAGACGTGCTGTTTCAGGCCCACTCTGCCGCTTTGGGGCTTCAGTTTTACGACGGAAAAACATTTCCCAAAAGATTTCTCAACGGCGCATTTGTGGCGTTTCGCGGCAGTTGGAATCGGAACTCTGGAACTGGTTATAAAATCGTGTTTGTACCTTTTAATGCGGCGAACGGACGCCCTCAAGGTTATTATGAGGATTTTCTGACTGGTTTTCTCACAGATCCGTCTGGCCCGAAAACTTGGGGGAGGCCGGTTGGTTTGCTGGTTTTACCTGACGGGAGTTTGCTGTTTACTGAGGAAGCGAATAACCGGATTTATCGAGTGCAGTATCGCGGCTGACGATTGGGCGATAGATAAATTCTTCACCCTCGTATGCTTTTTGTTGAATCAACAATTTACCTTGTTTTTTAATTGCACTATTCAAGTTGAGAGTCGTTGGGTTGGGGCGGGTTTTGTAGAGAGATTGTCTGCTGTTGGTTCTGATTGCGGCCTAAAACTGCCTCTACAAGCCTCGAATATATCAGAACGATCGAGGTTTTGCGATCGCGCTTTAAAATCCCGAACCGGGTTGTCTCAGAAACTCGGCTTCTTCGGGGGTTGTTTCGCGTCCGAGAATTTCATTGCGGTGGGGAAATCTCCCAAAACGCTCGATTATTTCCAAATGCTGCTGCGCGTATTCAATGAGTGAATCGCTTTCAGGTTCGCCGCTGAGTTGGCGAAATAGTTCCACAGATTTTTGCTGGTTTTCTAAGTTTTCGCTGTGTTGAAAAGGGAGATAAACAAATAATTTTTGTACAGTTAGCAATTCGGGATCGAAGTTATTGTTAACAGCGTATTCGGCGGTAGCTAAAGCTTTGCTGTCTGTGGCGAATGCTTGGGGTGTTCCGCGAAACATATTGCGCGGAAATTGATCGAGCAGTAGAATTAATGCGAGGCAATTTTCGGGGGAATCGTGCCATGAGTCGAGTTGACCGGAGGCGGCTAGTTCGTATTGCGGCAGAAAGCGTGATCCTCTTCGAGGGCTTCGCTAACGCACTTGGGCATCAAAATCCGCATCTTTTTCAAACCATTTCTTGTGGACTTTGCCAAACTCAGGAGATTGCGATCGACCAAACCAAAAATCTAAAACTTCATTCATTACCAATCTAGTTAGCCATTGATTATTGGCAATTTAGGTATCTGTAGTTGCACAAAATCTACTTGATCTGCAACTACAAATCCAGGGATTAATTATTACCAAAGATGACTTGACCCAAACACAGTTACTTGCTTTCCGAGGCGATCGAGGGTCGAGCAAAAAAATTAGATTAC
>NZ_JAUBUB010000118.1:0-6839 GCF_036705265.1 Microcoleus sp. B4-C2 | reverse complement strand
AGAGTTTAAGCTTCCAGATTCATCTGCGATCGAGTAAATCTAAAATCTAAAATCTAAAATCTAAAATCGACTGACTTGACCCAAACACAGTTACTTGCTTTCCGAGGCGATCGAGGGTCGAGCAAAAAAATTAGATTACAGAGTTTAAGCTTCCAGATTCATCTGCGATCGAGTAAATCTAAAATCTAAAATCTAAAATCTAAAATCGACTGACTTAGGAACCTTTGTTGTCCGGTGCTTAAAGTTACAAACTAGCAAACAGTCTGTCCCAAGTTTTGCCTCCCACAACTCCGTCTACAGGAATATCCGCTTGTCGCTGAAATCTTTTCACTGCATTTTCGGTTGTCGGACCGAAAACGCCATCAATTACGATCGGGTGTCGGGACAAGCCCCGCGCGTTCAACAATTTTTGCAGTTTCTTAACATCTGCCCCTTTCGAGCCGCATTTTAAAATCCTTTTATGGTGTCTCACTACTGGTTGATGGCAATCATCTGTGTGGCAAACTGCGGAGCTCGCTGCATAGTTGGCTCTACTTGTGCCAGTCAAAACTAATAGACCGAGAATTGCTAGTAAATAATAAAAAGTCTGTGTTCCCGCCATACTTTCCCTGTTAATTTTCTCAAGCGTTTTTTGCAAGTTTGACGATTGTTTGAGAGTGAGAAACCGGGTTTCTGGGATGGGTGCATCCAATCTCGATTCACCTGGTTTCTGGCAACAGTCAACCGACATTCTACAATATAAGTGGCTTTACTGCAAAATCTCCGATCGTGCAAGTTAAATTTTGTTGCTCTTTGGTAGCAGCAAAGGTAACAATTACTTCGCAGGCAACTGCAACTGTCAGCATTACCAAGTTTCGCGCCAGCGGGTAATCGCAAACGTCATCATTCGTCGCTGAAGGAACCCGATAGTGTTGGTTCCAAATTATTTCGGAGTAATCGGCAGCTAATCCGACGTGCACGCAGGGAAGGGAGGCACTCGCACAGTAATCCTTGACTGCTTGTCGCCCGACACTGTTATCAAAAGTATCGATGACTGTGGCGCTGTTGACAAGCAGCCGATCGGCATTTGCGGGTGTCAATTCTTTTGAGTGCGCGTCAATGCTGACTCCCAAAGCGCGGTAGAGGTGGTTGGCGAGAATTTTGGCTTTGAATGCGCCGATGTCCGATCGATAATAGGGTTGAGTGGAAAGGTTGCGTTCCTCGATGCGATCGCAATCGATGACTTTTAACTGACAAAAGCCCGATCGCGCCAGACTTTCTGTAATATTCGCACCCAAAGCGCCCGCCCCGCACACCGTTACCGGGAAATTTTTGATCTGTGACATCACGGCGGCACTTCTGTAAAGTTGTTCGTGAAAAAATATACTCATGGTAATCAAGAATTATCGATTTTCGACGACTCCAACCAATGAATGCAAGTCGAAGTCTTTGTCCAATCCGCTGAGACAAATGCCAGCACTCATAACAGTCAAGTCATTTTTGGCGATCGCAGAAGTGTGGTGTTCTCCGGTTCCGCTAGTCCATTCAACCAGCCAATAATTTTCGCGATCGCAAAAATCCCGCAATTCACCGCCGCCCATTTTCAACGCCCGCTGCAAGCGCTGTTCATCCCGCACTTTTGGATCGAAATCTTTAATATTTCGGGACACCAATTCGTAAACAGTTCGCATTTCCGGCGTCATCCCTTTAAAGCGAACTTCTTGAGGCAAAATCAACTTTTTTAAAGCTACTTTTAACTTCTCAGATGGCAGCGGATCGGCGCGCCTGTCAATCTCTTCAAACCACAAACAATGACCGTCCCAGCGCGCAACAATCGGCTCAAACTGCGAACCTTCAGTTACTAAATGGACTGGTACTGGTTTCGCTACACCCGTGCGCTGTTTAGCATCAGATTCGTTAACAGGATAAGCCAGCCAGGTTTGCCCTTGCAGCACGTAAGCCAAGTGCAAGCGAACGGGGAGGAGGAGTTGCAAATACTCGGCCACTTGCGGCAAACTCGGCTCCTCAATTACCGCAGCTATTTTCTCATTTAATGGCGCAAAAATAGCCCATCCTTCAAAGTTTTGTGGCTGCGGTACAAAAGTATAAACCATTGAGCTAACTCTTATCCGCACGCTTCCCCCACGCACGCAAGGAGCCAGGAATTGAGTATCGAGTAGGTGCGCTTCTTGGGCAGCGAGTTGGCTGAGAATTTTGCGGATATCTGCCACTGAATTGACCTCCTTCATCTTACAGGACTTACGCATAGGGAATCAGAAACCGGGTTTTTTACAAAAATATTTCGTTCCCGCCCGCCGATTCGCTAAAAAACCCGGTTTCTAGGCATCGGAATGGGTAAGTCCTGTCTTAACTTTTTTACCTAACACACTTTTAAATTAAATAAATATAAAGATTTATCAATACTGTTGACGCGAATCAATACCCTAATATAATATTGAGCGAACCTCCCAATTTAACCTTGTAGATATATCGCGTAAATATGCTGCAAAAGCTTTTTTCTAAGTGGGTTGTAGTCACAGCTTTGACACTTCCTCTTTTTGGCTCAGTCCAGGTAGCTAAAGCTCAGGACAGCTATGGAGCTACTGCTTATTCTCCGACTTCTGACGCCACTGGTATTAGTTGGGATCATGCTACGGAGAAAGAAGCACTAAACGCAGCAGTAGCCGCTTGCAATGAACAAAGCGGAGGTGCTAACGACTGCGAACCGCTGACATCTAATAGTAATAATTGTGGAGCGATCGCCGTAGGCAAAGGAGGAGCAGGTGCGGGCTGGGGCGACGATAAAGCCGCAGCAGAAGCTCAAGCTCTCGCGGGTTGCAGCGAACTAGAGGGCGGCAGTTGTAAAGTGCAGCTTTCAGCTTGCAACAACTAATTAAACTGATAAAAATCGGTGGAAGAGGTGTATATGTTGGCTGCTAAAACAGCTTAAAAAATAGTAAATGTATGGTGTGCAATGCACACCATACCAAATACAACTCAGCTAAAATTAGGGTACGCAATGCACACCCTACGCAGTTAATCTCCTACTTCGGAAGTAACTGCATCTGGTGGCAGCAAACTTTCTAATCTATCTTTAGACCAATATTCAGTAGGGTAAGCGAGTGCAATAATATCAGAGAGTCGAATCAGCCACGTAACTTGTCCGTAAGCATCGATATTTTCCGCCTGTTCGTTAGGGGGAACTATCACCAAAAGTTCCGCAAACTCCCCGAACAAATTAATCGGGATGCCGCCGAAACTGCTATTATTTGTTTTAATCCAAACTTTACTGCCTCGATCGAGAGCTTCTTGCAGTCGCTGGGAGAGCAAACTGGATTTTTTGACCTGGGATTTTTTGGCTTTCGACTTTTTTCCCATAGTTTTAAGAAGTTAAAGTAGTTGTATTGTGGGTTGCACTGTGGATGGCACAGTTCGTTAGACAGTGGGTTGCACAGTGGGTTGATATTTAGCGTGATCCTCTTCGTTGGCGTAGCCCCCGTAGGGGCGGGCTTTCCTTCGGATCGCTTCGCTAACGCTAACGCGGTTTGGTATTGAAACGGACAAAAGGAAAAAGGGCGATCGCCCCGTCGCTACCCCATTAGTCTAGTCTATAAGAAAGTGCTGTACTGCGATCGTAATAACAATTTAATCGCAAAATGGGGAAATGACACCAGCTCAAAAAAAATGCCACAGTCGCCAAACTCTAAACCCTGGTTGTCATCAGTGATTCCCAATCTAAAATCTAAAATCTAAAATCTAAAGTGGTATTACCTGCCGTATCATGTTACACAATCAGTCAACGAGGCCCGTGTTTCTACTGTGCCCAAATGCAGTATAATCGGCGGAATCTTCCCCAATCGTTTAAGTAAAACAATGGACTGGCGAAAGCTCATTCATCTCGAACCCAAAACTTCAACAAGTCAACCAGCAGCACCAGAAACTCAATTATCTGTAGAATTTTTGTTGGGGCTGTTTGCTGGGGGATGGACTCAACAGCAGGTGTTAGAAAAATATCCCGCACTGACTTCGGAAAAGTTACGCGCTGCTTTGGCGGGTGCGGATTCCCAGTTAGTGTCATCCATCGCTAATCCAGAATTACAAGAAATTATTGCTCAAATTAGAGAATAATTGAAAAAAGGTAAAAAGTTGTCGCTTGAGGATATTGAGGGAGATGTTTGCGAGTAAAGAACGATATTAAATCTCAACTTCCCCTTAAATTTTCTCTAACTCTTTCCCGAAACTCCAACACAGCCTCAAGGGGGTCAGGCCGTTGTACATACTCTGCAATCACTGATAAATCCAAATTCGGCAACAACTCGCTTTGCTGCATTTTTTCATATTCCTCTCCCCGAAGATGATAAACCTCAAAGCGCCGATTTTTCCAGAACCAAACCTCTATAATTCCGAGCTTTTTGTAAACTGCTAACTTGTCCAAGCCGCCACTGCTGAGTACAACCTCGATCGCTAAATCAGGAAATTCTTTTTCTGTACCGATACAATAGCACTCATCCGGTTCTGTACCGCCCTTTTTTGCTTGAATGCGAAAGGTAGTTGAACCCAATCCCCAAAACCGAGTCCGTGTTTCTTGAAAATACGCTTCTAGCAGCATCCCAATATTGGTTTTATCTCGATCGTGACGGCGACTTGGGGCCATAATTTCCAGCACTTCATCTAAATAAGTAACCCGATACCAAGGACTATCTCCGAGTTGAGTCAGTAGTTGTTCATACTGTTGCCAACTTACCCCGCTGGTAATAAATCTTTCCACGGGATCTTCGGTGAAAAGCTCTAATTCGGTTGCTAAATCTTTGATTAATATTGAAGTCACCAACTGCTCCTCCCAAGTTTAGAGTATAGTAGAAGATTGTGATTCTGTCATCAATGATTTAACTGGCGATCGCTACCTCATTTTCAGTATCATCCTCTTCATCAAGCCCAAATTTTTTGCAAATTTCATCAAGTGTCTGAGGTTGAACAACTCTTGCTTTAGCTCTCTTTAATGCTGTCAGCAAACGAGTTGCATTAACGGGCGCTCGCAGCAAATAAAGAGTTTCTAGCAAACTTTCTAGTTCGGCCTTAGAAATCAAAATCGCATTTTTGCCGTTAGGTCTAGTAATAATTATTACTTCCCCAGTTTCAACAGCGCGAGCGCAGAGATTTTCTAAATTTGCTTCAGCATCAGTGTATGTAATCTCATTTGACATACAATTCTAACTCCCACTAAATTTGCGAGCATTGCCCGCCAGATTAACTGACGAGCTATACTCCATTATATCACTTGTCATTCCTTACCGGCAGCGACGTATCCAGAATTTCCATCAACAATTCCAGTCGGGAAGGACGACTCAACATCGGCACTAAATTCGGCAACGAGTAATAATCCCCGGCAAACGTAAAGGTTTCCACCGATACTTGTTTGTCCTTCAATTGCTTCTGGACATATTCGCACCAAGCACCAACTCGCACAATCACAACATCAGGAATTACCCCCAAACTGCGGCAGTAACTCTGATAAGCATCCGCAAAATAAGGTGCAGCGTTTTCGCCTTCATCTGTTACCATAATGAATTGCTCGACAACCTGCTTTTTAATTCGCATTGCTTCCACCGCGCAACCGCAACTTGTGCCGCCGCCAGCACGAATGTGCTTGAAAGCGCGTTCCCAGTCTGTCAATTCGCTGCCGTTTGCTTGCACTGGATACGGCATGGTGTCAAAGGCATAAACGAACAGTTCAGCCTCGGAAATGCCGGAAATCAAAGCAGCGAGACGCTTCCCAACTTCGATCGCACTTTCCATCGAACCAGACTTGTCAATCAACAAACCGGTTGCTTTCGCAATCTTGCCGCGCTTCTTCACCTGTTCGTTTGTCACCGCTTCCAGCTTCGCCGCCGTTGCTGCGTCGAAGTTCGCCCCCGCGCCCGCAACACTCGCTTTGTAAGCAGAAACCCGATCGCACTTTGCTGCTTCATCCAGCTTCGAGTCAATCAACTGCTTCACTTCCGCGTGATCCATCGCGCCGCGCGACTGAATCGATTTCAAATTGTTGATGACTTCCTGCGGCGACATCGAGTTAATCAGCGCTGCCAAAACTGTTGGCGTTAGCTGTTTGATCGCACCAACTGCGATCGTATACGGAATCTTGTACTCCACAATCAAATTCGCCTGTTCCGCAGGTGTCGCCGCTTTTGCTAACTGCTTCAAAACGAATGCCAGAGAGTCGGACGGCGGATTGTCTTTAAACAGGATAGCATTAGCGCGATCGCTCGGCTTGACGTGGAGCGTTGCGTACAAATGCTTCATCGCCTTGCGGTTGCGGATGGCGGCGCGATCGAAAAACTGTGCATTCTTTTCCCGCGATTTCAGATAGCGAGTGACAGCAGTGCGCGCGCTGCGAGGCACCTTATTCTGGTGCCGCTTCATAAAGTCCACAATCCGCGAAACCTCGTAGGGAGGGAACTCTTGCAGCATCATAAAACCGGCATCTCGGTGTTCCGTCAGCGCCGAAGTTAGCAAGTTTCCGGCAAAAACTTCCTTGTGATCGCGCACGTCGCCTTGACGCTGATACCACACTGCTAAATGACCGTAAAAAATCGGATCTAATTCGATAATTAACTTGTGAATTTCTGCTACTTTTTCTAATTGGCGGTGAGGAGTTGTGAGGAGACTGTTGAGCATTTCCAAACGCAAATCGCGCTCTAATACATTCATATTCATTGCTGTCACCTAATATTTTGCACCTATCGCCTTAGTCCGCCAGGGATTGAAATCCCTGGCTCAAAGCTTAAGTCCTCCTAAGAAACTCAATCTAACTGTGGAGTTTTAGCAACTAGCTCAAACCCAAAAGACTCAGCAGTTTTCTC
>NZ_JAUBUB010000117.1:0-18038 GCF_036705265.1 Microcoleus sp. B4-C2 | reverse complement strand
CCGTCCTTTTTGGACGGGCGGGACGCCCATCCCACAATAACAATTAAAATTGTAAGTTATTTAATTCGCGATCCTAAACAGACGCTAGTCAAATGAAAGTCTCGCATTAATCCCGACTACCCTCTCAAGTTTATTCTTGTGAGGATTCTTTGGCTTTAATCACCGCTTCTCTAAAGCCTAAAACTAATAAAATATTGGCAAGTGTTAAGAATAGTTCCGCAGAACCGTGCAGCCAATCGACATTTGCTAGTGACTCGTTGTAGGCAACTTTTGCGTAAATTGCGGCGGGAATCGTCACCGCTACAAAAACGAGAGTCCCGTAAAATCCCATCAGAGCTAAACGAGGTGTTTTTCCCGATCGAGTCAAAAACCAGAGAAATCCCAAGTAGGGAAATAGAGACAGAACAAATAAAGTTTCTTTGGAAATCATTAGTAATTGGTGAGCGACCAGATACTATGATAAATTAAAAGCTCAAAAATTAGTGTGAATAATTTTTAACTTTTAATGTTGAGTTTTTAATATTTAATTATAATATTTAATTCGACAGATGCACCCGTTTCTATCGAACCGCTATAGAATCACCCAATACCATAGCTCTTAACCCAAGCCGCAGCAGGTGGGCAGTATTCAAAACCCCTCACCCACGCCGAGACAAAACCCGTAAATTTTCCCCTCACACCGTTTTTAGCCTACTAACACATTTTTTACCGTGCCAGTCTGTTAATTGTCCATCACCCCAAAGCTACCCAGCAATTAGAAATAGAGACGGTTCCAAACTTTTCTGTCTGCTAGGCATCAAGCAAGCATCGTTCAAAACCTCTAAGTCCAAGCCGCCTTTTCTATCTGCTGCCAGAATTTCCTTCAGCTTAGCATCAAAATCAAAACACGGGCCGCAATCCCAAACTTTGAGTTCCAACCGTCCATTAAACACCGTAATTTCGAGTTGCACAGGAGTTTCTACTGGCAGATTTTTGTGAGCGTGGCGAACTGCATTAGTAAAACCTTCAGCCAACCCCAACTGAATCTTCCACCAAACTTCATTGGGGAGCGATATATCTTTCAACTGTTCAAACCACAACAAAACTTGAGTTAAAGCATTGACATCTGTGTTGACTTGCAGGCTAATATGTTGAATAAAAGTTTCATGCAGCTCTTCTTCCTGCTCTGTTTCAGTCTGCCAATCCCAGGTGTTTAATAAATTCATTAACCCATCTAAAACGCTAGCTTTTTTTATATTTTGGGAGCGATTGCAACCTTCTACTTCGTAACTTTTGCTCAGCCACAAACAGTTTCGATTGTCGAGAGTCCGGGTGTAACTGATCTCGTCTGCAATCTGCCACATGAGTTTGATCCCCCTGCCACCTTCTGCAAGTTGATCTATGCTGTTGGACATCTATTTTCCTCGTCTGAAAGTATTAGCTGTACCCTATTTTCCCACCCGCCGATACATTTGGTATATTTTTTTTATACTTGCTGGCTCGGTATTATTTCGGGGATCATACAAAAATGCTATCTTTTTTAGAGAAGGCAGCGCATCAGCAATATGTCTTAAGAGTCTAAGCCAATTGGCTTATTTACCGATCGCCTGTACGGAGAACGATCGCCCTCAGCAGCAAAATCCAACTGCATCGATTACAAATACTTATCCGTTGTCGGAGTCAGCCACTTGCCACAGCCGTCGCCAGAATCCCCGGCATTTAGCGCCTCGGGCCGATCGCCGCTGCAGGGGAGCCTTGATGTGCGGGCTTTCATCCCCAAGGCGTAAGTAACTTCCGTGAGCGCGATCGAACCTTACACCGTCGAGTCGCGTCCATCCACCAAGAAACTGGGTCTGAAGCCCCGTCCTTCGCTTGACGGCTTTTCTTTAACTTTGAGGCTCCTGATTAATTCCCTAAGTACATCGGTTTTAGTCCGACCTACAGATTTGCAGTGTTCTTCAAGAATTTTAAATTCAGACTCTTGAATCCGAAAATCTAAACGTTTCTTCATGATTTTATCCGGTGTTTTGCTGTACAATTGTATAACAAGGAGGATAACTCATGTTTGGCTGTCAACAAAACTTAATTCGAGCTGACTCAGAGATTAAGGCGATTCTCGAATATCTGTGTTCAGAGTCTGCAAAACTTTCTAATTGCGGGACTTACTATGCCCGCCAGTTATATTTTAAAACTGGCAAGGTTCCGAACCGCGCTCAGTTGCACAAGGTTCTAGGAACCGAAAATCGAAATCGACACTATCAAGCATTTTACTCTGATACAGCCCAACAAATCCTGACGGGTGTAGCAGAGTCTTTCAAGTCTTTTCTAGGACTAATGAAAGCGTTTAAAAATGGGATAATTATAGACCGCCCTAAGCTGCCGAAATATCGTCAAGGCGGAAGGGCTGTGGTGACGTTTACAGGTAGGTCGGTAAAACTCAAAGACGGAATGTTGAGATTTCCCCTAGGCAGCAAGGTCAAAGTGTGGTTTGGTCTAGATGCGTTTTACTTGCCCATGCCATCTAATCTTGATTTCAAGGCTATTCGGGAATATCGCATTCTTCCTCGAAACGGCTGTTTCTACCTAGAGTTTGTCTACAAAACTACTGAAGTCCAATCAGATGTAGATATTGCCAGATGCTTGATGATTGACCACGGCGTAGATAATTGGCTAACTTGTGTGAGCAACGTTGGTACAAGTTTTATAGTTGATGGCAAGCACATAAAGTCTCTCAATCAAGGTTACAACAAGCAAGTTGCATTTTTGATGAAGGGGAAAGCTAACGGGTTTTGGTCTAAAAAACTTGCCAGCGTAACCGAGAGACGAAATCGTCAGATGCGAGATGCCGTCAACAAGGCAGCCAAAAAGGTGATTAATCATTGTTTGAACAATCAAATAGGAACCGTTGTATTTGGCTGGAACAAAGGACAAAAAAAGTCTGCCAACATGGGAAGCAAAACTAATCAAAAGTTTGTGCAGATTCCTACGGGCAGACTGAAGGATAGAATTGGTCAATTGTGTGAGCAGTACGGCTTAAGATTTCTGGAGACTGAAGAATCGTATTCCTCAAAGGCTTCATTCGTTGATAATGATTTGCTACCTACATTCGGCGAGAAACCCGAAGGGTGGCTTCCATCTGGTAAACGAATTAAGCGTGGCTTGTATCGAACAGCTCAAGGTTGGTTGATCAATGCAGATTGCAACGGTTGTGGCAATATTGGTAGAAAAGTAGCGGTAATGCTTGGACTTGATCTAAGCGGAATCAGTAGGGGCGAATTGTCAGCGCCTTTAAGACATAAATTATGGGCTTAAGAATCCCTGTCGCTTCAGCGCAGGGAGTGTCAATAGACTAGGACTTACGCAAACAACCCAGTTTCTGCTTAGAATATTGGGTTTGACAGCCAGGAATTAACGAGGAAACCGGGTTTTTGGTCCCCCGCGCGTAAGTCCAGCAGACAAATCCGTGATGAAAGGCAGTTACAGAACTTACCCCGACTATGACCAAAATCCAACTGAAAATTCTGACTGCAGCGATAATGCTACTCCCATTTTGCGCCGCACTTCCCTTACAAGCTCAAAATCTGTCTCTAGTAAAGCGGCTGCTAGAAACCAGAGGATGTCCCGGATGCGACTTATTTGGCGCTTCCTTGAGCCGTGCAGATTTGTTTGGCGCTTCCTTGAGCCGCGCCACTCTCAGCAGGGCCGACTTAGTTGATGCCGACTTGACTGCGGCTGACTTAATGGAAGCTAATTTAAACAACGCCAACATGAGAAACGCCTTTTTGGCTGACGCCGACCTCAGCAAAGCCGACATGAGCAGGGCCGACATCAGGGGAGCCAACTTAGAAAATGCCAACCTCAGCGAGAGTTTTCTGCGAGACGCATCCCTCCAGTTGGCTAACTTAAAATGCAGTAATTTGAGCGCCGCTAAACTAACTCGAACCGACCTGAGAAATGCAGATTTAAGCGGTGCAAATCTCAGGGGTGCAGACCTCAAAGAAGCCGATTTAAGCGGTGCAAATCTCAGCGGTGCAGACCTGAGAAATGCCGACTTGAGGGATGCGAGATTGAACAAAGCTAATCTCATAGATGCCAATCTCTGCGGCGCCCGGATGCCGGACAGAAAAACCTCTCGGCGAGGCTGCGAAGTTAAGAAAGAACAAGCTATAAACACGAACAATTACTGCAATTATTGCTATGCCTTGAATGACTGGTGGCTGAATGTATTAAGGTTATACTAAGCGATATCATCGGGATAACTGCTCCGCTTTAGATATCTACTGTTAGAAGTGCGAGCAGGCGGTACAGATATCAAACTTAACCTGTTACCGCCAAGAGCTTTTATCTACTGTGAAGAACCTAAAAATTGGCTCAGTATTTGCAGATATTCTGCGCCCCCGATATGTGCCACATTAGTGTGACCTCCGTCAGGAACTATGTAAAGCTGTTTGGGTTCAGGTGCTGCATCAAACAGTTTTTTGGTCATTTCCACTGGAACTACATTGTCAGCAGCCCCGTGAATAAACAGCACGGGCATTTGCAGCCGATCGACTTTTGAAAGAGAATCAAACCGCTGTGTCAGTAAAACATCGATCGGAAACATCCAAAACAGCCCTTTTTGGAAATTCACCATCGCCCGCGTCGAAGTAAAAGAGCCTTCTACAATTACCCCTGCGGCCTCCGGGTGACGCAAGGCTAGATCGATCGCGATCGCCCCTCCCAAAGAATGACCGTAGAGATAAATTTGATTCGGGTTAATCCCCCGCTGTTTCACCAAATAATCCCAAGCAAGTTGAGCATCCTCATAAACCTGAGATTCACTCGGAAAATCGCCCTGGCTTTTGCCATAACCACGATAATCCATCACAAATACCGACAAACCTAACCCATGAAATCGATAAGCGTGTTCGACATTTGATCCCACATTTGAAGCATTGCCGTGCAGGTACAAAACTACCTTCCCTAACCCCAGGGCGGTTTCATTCTTGGTAGGGGCCGTGCCCCCGTGCCGGCCCTTTTTGCCAGAAACCCCCATTCGATGGTTGGTGGCGGGGGTAGGCACGGGGGCACTACCCCTACAAAAACCTCGTTTTTGGTGAGAATCAAACAGCCCTGCCCCTAACCCCCCCTTGTTAAGGGGGGGAACCGGAGCGACTGCCGGTCTCTCACTTTGCGGGGACGTTCCGACTCCTCTAGCTCCCCCCCTTGGCAAGGGGGGGCTGGGGGGGGTATCCGAGTCTCCGGTGTTAACAGAGGGAACAGCCTCCCCCTTTCTTGCTCCACCCCTAGCTTCGGGGGGGCTGGGGGGATTTTCCGAGGCAGGAATCCACCACCCGTGCACGCTGTCCACCGCGCCTGTTTTAGTTGGAATTGGCAGCCAGACATCTTGATATTGCAACTGAAAATCATCTGGCGTAGTTTCGATCGCCCGCGCCGGAAAAAAGATAAACTTACCTTGCGCTACAAAGAGGAATACACAAGCAGCAGAATAAGCAACGGCCAAAACTATCCCAAAAGCTATTAGCGATTTAGACAAAAGGAATACTAGCAAATTGTTCATAGATAGAGCACGCGGGAAATTAGAGATCGCTCAAAAGCTAATGGCAAATTATTAATTCAGACAATTAGCCAAGATCGATTACTAACTTCCGCCACCGTATTCCGCCGATTTCCAAAAATTAATGCAATTCGGGGTGGTGTAAGTGCCAATTCGTAGACTGTTCGTAAGCGTGAGCCACCTGAAACAACCGAGATTCTTGCAAAACATTACCAATCAGTTGTATACCCACGGGCAGTCCTTTATCATCAAATCCGCAGGGCAAACTCAAAGCTGGCAAACCAGCAAGATTCACGGGAATAGTCATCAAATCTGACAAATACATACTCAGGGGATCATTGAATTTTTCGCCTGCCTTAAATGCGGTAGTAGGAGCAGTGGGACAGACTAAAACATCAACTTGAGAAAAAGCTTTTTCAAAGTCTTCTTTAATCAAAGTCCGAACTTTTTGAGCTTTTAGATAATAGGCATCGTAATATCCAGCCGACAATACGTAAGTGCCGATCGCAATCCGGCGTTTAACTTCCGCACCGAACCCTTGAGAGCGGGTTTTGGCATACATATCCAAAAGATTATCGGGGTCTGGAGACCGGAAACCGTACTTAACTCCATCATATCGCGCCAAATTTGCCGAAGCTTCCGAGGGAGCAATGATGTAGTAAGTGGGCAAACCGTAGCGGAACCGGGGACAAGAAATGACTTGAATTTCTGCGCCCAATTGTTGAAATTGCTCGATCGCCTTAGTAACAGCGTCTTTAACCCCCGAGTCCAGCCCTACACCAAAAGTTTCTTTAATTACACCAATTCTAATCTGACCCTTCGGTCGCAAACTGGGTCTTAAAGCTTGAGCGTAGTCAGGAATTGGGACATTAAGACTCGTGGAATCTCTCGGATCATAACCGGCGATCGCCCCCAACAAAATCGCCGAATCCTCAACAGTCCGGCCAAAGGGCCCGATTTGATCGAGAGAAGAAGCATAGGCCACCAAACCGTAGCGAGAAACCAACCCATAAGTCGGTTTCAGCCCCACCAAACCGCAAAAAGCAGCAGGTTGGCGGATTGATCCCCCAGTATCCGAACCCAAACTCACGACGCATTCTCCAGCGGCTACCGCTGCGGCAGAACCGCCAGAAGACCCGCCGGGTACGCGCTCCAAGTCCCACGGATTCGCGGTAACTTGATAGGCAGAAGTTTCTGTCGAGCTCCCCATTGCAAACTCGTCCATATTCGCCTTACCCACAATCACCGCACCGGCTGCTTGGAGTTTGGAGACGACGGTGGCATCGTAGGGAGGCACAAAATTCTCCAAAATCCGAGAGGCGCAGGTTGTGGGAACGCCCTCGGTGCACATATTATCTTTAACGGCGATCGGGATGCCGGCCAACAGGCCAATTTGCTCTCCGGCTGCGATTTGGGCATCCACTTTATGGGCCTGCGCCAGTGCGCTGTCTGCTGTCACGCACAGAAAGCTTTTCAACTTCGGCTCTAGCTGGGTAATTCGGTCTAATGCTTCTTGAGTAATTTCCACAGCAGAGCGTTCTTTATTGACCAGTTGTCGGTGCAACTCGCGGATGGATGCCATGCTCGTACCTTTATCGTTTCTACTTTGAGACAATACAGTTAATATAACTGGCAATTGTACCTGCTTACAGCCTGAAGGCAAAGTCGGCTATTTTTGTGGCGAAAGTTCGAGCCTCGAAGAGGACTCCGCTAACGCGCGATCGGTCATTTTATCTACAATAGATTAAATTCCCCAAATCCCACCGAACACAAAATAGCGATCGAGTTTTTTACCTCATCTTTTAACAAACCAAGAATGCAACTGTATCAAAACTTATGCAAAAAGTGGTTTGACTCGATATTTATATAAGTAAGGGGTAAAGTGGGCAATCCGGCCTCTACATAATTAGGTTCTGCCTCCAAGAATGTGTATGCAATATCACAATCATTAGGAAATCAGTCCTTCCAAATTCTGTAATCTAAATTCTAAAATATTAGAGCCCAGCTTCTCTTCGATGCAACCCATAATTCATGGTAGAAAAAGAGGGCATAAAAAATCCACTAATACCAGATTATGACTGCTTTATTGCGGGAATCTTCAGACAATACTATTTCTTTATTAATAATACTTACCAGTTTGGTTAGATATGATTATTTTGAAAAGCATAGTTGGAAGCATATAAAGCTGATTTATGACGAGAGGAATGGCGTCCTTAAAATCCATAAATAAATGAACTGAGAATAGAAAATTCTGATAATAAAGTATTAGATTAGGGCGGTCGATACCCTAATAATTAGGACCAGATTATGAAGAACACTTTTTTAGTCAAAAATGACTGAAAGTTATCAGTCATCTGAGTGATTTAATGGCGGCTGCGCGATCGAAGAAAATAGTAATCGACCTTTTCCGATCCACGCCCATTGTACTAGAGCTCAAAAAGCCTGTCAGAAATCTGGGGTTCACAAAAAAGCTCGGAACGCTCACCGCCACACCGAGGTCTTTTGTTGCGCGCACCTGCAAAAAAAACATCAGTCCTTCCTCAAGTGCGACTAGCTGCGTGTATCTGGGGTAAAAAAAGCTACTTATTTGCCCGAACGATCCCCAGGAAAATAATTTCATCCGGAATTATCCCCAAAACCCAAGATATATGGTAAGAAGTTCCCGATGCCCCGTTGGAGGAATGCCACCTAAAGCTCACTTAGAATCCCACCTGACGGCAGAGGAACTCAAAATTCGCTACCGGCAGGCACAAAACACCACAGAGTCGCGCCGCTGGCACTTGCTGCTGTTAGTGTCCCGAAATTGGACTATCAAACAAGCAGCCCAAGTCGTAGGCCTCAACTACGACTACGCCAAAGAAATTGTCCAGCGCTACAACCGAGAAGGGCCTAACTCTGTGAGAAATCGCAGCGGAGACCGCCAGCCCCCTCCTGCAAAATCCTTGCTGAATCCAGAACAGCAAGAAGAACTGCGACAAGCGCTGCAAGGCCCTGCCCCCGACGGCGGAGACTGGACAGGCCCCAAAGTCGCTCGCTGGATTGCCGAAAAAATCGGTAGCGATCATGTCTGGCCCCAACGCGGCTGGGATTATCTCAAGCGGTTGGGTGTTGACTGGCGACGGCGGCGCAAAAAGTAGAGAGTTCGCAATATTTAAAGGGGGTTGATTGCCTTCGTGCGATCGCTCCCTTTATTTTGGTTATTTTGCCACATTGGCGCGATCAAAACCATTTGAGATTTGAGATTTGAGATTTGAGATTTGAGATTTGTTCTTCAATCTACAATCTCCGATCTAAAATCTAAAACCGTTTGACAAAAAAAATGAGATACAAGCCCCGTCCTTCTAGGACGGCTTTTCTTGGTTTCTAATATATTCCTTCAAAACTTCTAAAGGCGCACCTCCTACAGAAACAGCAAAATAACTAGGACTCCACAAAGCTTCTTTGTGGGGTTTTTCGTGTCCAGCCTGTCCGTACCGACGACTGGAAACGCCTTTTAATGCGTTAACAATTTGAGATGTCGATAATTTAGGCGGATACTCAATCAGCGCATGAACATGATTGCCTTCGCCATTGAACTCTAGCACTTGAAAGTTCATTTTTTGAGCTACCTCACGAAACGATTTTTCAATCAAATCAAGACTTTCGCTCGTAAATACAGACCGACGATACTTTGTTACGCAGACCAAGTGCATTTTAAGTTCTGTAACAGAATTGCGCTCATGGCGGTAAATAGTTGTCATTACTTGCAAACCAATATATAATCAAACCTACAGACCAATATTAGTATAAACATGAAGGCGAGGTTCAAGTACAGATTTTATCCAACGACAGAACAAAAGCAGAGCTTGGCTCGGCTGTTTGGCTGCGTGAGGAAGGTCTGGAACGATAGCCTAGCTCTCTGCAAGCAGTCCGAGAAAAAGCCAAGTTCGGCCCAACTGCAAAAAATCGTGATCACCCAAGCGAAAAAGACCGAAGAAAGAGCTTGGCTAAGCGAAGTCTCCAATATTCCTCTACAGCAATCTGTAGCGGACTTGGAAACGGCTTTCAAGAACTTTTTCGACTCCTGCAAAGGAAAGCGAAAAGGTTGCAAGGTTGGTTATCCCAAGTTCAAAAAAAGAGCAAATAGCCAGTCGGCACGATTTAGGATTGGGGGTTTTTCTCTGAAAAATGGCGGTGTCTATTTAGCCAAGATAGGTGTTGTTAACCCTATATGGTCAAGAACACTGCCATCCGAACCTAGCTCTGTCACAGTAATCAAAGATTGTGGAAATCGTTATTTCCTGAGTTTTTTAGTAGAAATTCAACACATTCCATCTGAGGCGAAAAACCAAAGTATCGGAATCGATTTAGGAATCACAACTTTTGCAGTGATGAGTAACGGTGAGGAAGCCAAAAGCCCTAGCTATAAAAGTCTAGACCGCACAATCCGTAAACTTCAACGTAAATTAGCTCGCCAGCCGAAAGACTCTAAAAGGAGAAACATAACACGAATCAAGATTGCTAAATTGCACAACCGCATTGCCGACACCCGTAAAGATTTTCTGCACAAGTTGTCAACTAAAGTAGTTAACGAAAACCAAGTGATTATTTTGGAAGATTTAAATGTATCCGGGATGGTAAGAAACCGGAAGCTCTCAAGGGCAATTAGCCAGCAAGGGTGGAGAGAGTTTAGAACTCTCTGTGAATCCAAATCCGAAAAGTTTGGCAGAGAGTTTCAAGTAATTAGTAGGTGGGAACCTACTAGCCAAGTTTGTGCTGATTGTGGTTTCAAATGGGGTAAAATCGATTTGTCTGTTCGTTCAGTGCTTTGCCTGAGTTGTGGTACTAAACAAGATAGGGATCAAAACGCTTCTAGAATTATAGAGAAAGTCGGGATGGGGAATCGCCACGACTCAAAACGGGCGCAGAGGGATTGTCAGACTACTTCGGTAGCAAAACCCGATGAAGCGTCAAGAATCACCGCTCATAAGAGGCCGGTGAGTATTTCAATGATGTAACAATAGCTGCTTATATTGAATAGGGTTGTGTTGAGGATGTTAAATATGCGAGATATTAGGTGTTTTTTGTCGATCGCCAACAAGATGGCGGCAGTAGTAGCCGGCATTGGACTGGTTCAGATGTTAACCATCGCAAGTTCATTCTCTCAATCATCTAACCCGCGTTCCCTAGACGAACTCTACAAAATTCGCGATGGGCTAATCGCCGAATTAGAACAACCCTCATCTCCCTCCCCAGAACCAAGCATCCTTTCCGGCTTAGTTCCCTTCGCAGCCGCCAATCCTCAAGAACAACTGCTACAGCAGTTGCAAGCGGTGGAAGCTCAAATATTAGTAGAAAAGAGGGCTAACGACAACTTACAGCAAGCAGTCCGTTTAGCCAACAGAGCCGTAGAAACTAAACAGCAGCCCAATAAGTCGATCGCATCTTCGCAGCAAACTCAATTTTTCTGGCATCAAGCCCTCAACAACTTGCAGGAAGTTCCTCAAAATTCATTTTTAGCTTCCGTCACTGCCTCAAAAACTCAAGAATACCGGGGAAATTTAACAGCAGCAACCTCTCAAGTGCAGCAAGCAAAATCTGATTTGTTGGGTGTGCTTGCCAGGGAAAGCGGTTTGTCGGCTCAAGCTTCGATCGGTATTTGCAACCTTTCTAGAGAGTGCGTACACCTGCGGGGCGATGTACCTCCTGTCAGTCCAGCCAGCTTAATTAAATTGCCGATTGCTGTCGCCCTGATGCAAAAAGTCGAAAAAGAAAAAATTAGTCTGAACCAGGAAGTATTAGTCACTCGCGGTAATTTCACCGAAGACGCATCGGCAAAGATTAGGTCTAATCGCAATTACCCGCTACAGCTACTGTTAGAAGAAATGATCTATCGCAGCAGCAATATCGCCACCAATCAACTAATCGATTATTTAGGTTCGGATTACATCAATCAATATTTAGATAATAGCGGCTACGAAGTCACCCGCGTCAACTTCAAATTAATGGGGGAAAGAATTATGCCCTCCAACCCCGGTTCTGGTCGCAACCGCGTGACTGCTAACGAACTCACCGAAATGATGGTGCAAATTTACAACGGCGAAACACCCGGTGCTAAACTGTTAATAGAAACTCTCAACCGCCAGTACGATCACGCTCTGGGATTTGCCGCCTTGGAAGGAACTAAAGCTCAGTGGTTGGGGGAAAAAACCGGTCAAAATTCCTGGGTACTCGGCACAACTTTAGCGATGAGCATTGACGACGAGGCCTATGTGATTACTGTGATTGACAGCCGCAGCGGCGAGCTACAAATGCGCCAGTCTATTTCTAAAATTGCCGATTACATGGTCCGAAACCCCAGCTTTTAACCGCTGGAATATAAAATTTATAGCGGGGACAACGCACCGCCCAAACAGTTAAAAAATGCCGCATCAACAACTCAGTGTTTCCGTCAAAGGCAAAGGGTTTCCTATTCTTTGCTTGCACGGCCATCCAGGTTCCGGCGATTGTATGTCGGTATTCACAGAACACCTATCAAAACGCTTCCAAACCATCGCCCCAGACTTGCGCGGATACGGCAACAGCCGCACCTCAACTTTCTTTGAAATGACCGATCATCTGGTCGATTTAGAAGCACTATTAGACAGATTAGGAGTCGATCGGTGTTTGGTAATCGGATGGTCTTTGGGAGGGATTTTAGCCCTGGAATTAGCCATGAAATATCCCCAGCGAGTCACCGGTTTGATTGTACTCGCATCCGCAGCCAAACCGCGAGGAAGTCACCCTCCCATCTCTTGGCAAGATAACCTTTACACTGGTTTAGCGGGAATTATCAATTGGGTGATACCGGGTTGGCAGTGGAATATTGATACTTTTGCGAGGCGATCGCTCTTTCGCTACTTGATACAGCAGCATACAGCCACCCCTTACCGCTACTTAGCACAGGCAGGTACCCCCGCCTACCTCAAGACTTCCAACACGGCCACAAAGGCGTTAAATACCGCTCTGAGGGCTGGATACGATCGACTGATGCACCTGGGCGAGATTCAATGTCCCAGCTTGGTGTTGGCCGGAGAAGGCGATCGGCACATCACCTCAGCATCCAGTTTAGAAACCGCCCGCCACCTCCACGATTGTCAGTGGCAGTGCTATCCCAATACTGCCCACTTGTTCCCTTGGGAAATTCCCGATCGGGTACTCGCAGACATCGATCGTTGGATAGAGAGTCACCCCGAAGCAGTTGGCAATTGCTAGTCTTAAGTTTGGAGTGTGTCAGAAGCAATTAATCACCCAACACTCAACTGTTTTGAAGTTACAACTGACAACTCAAAACCGCACAGCGTTGCGAGGGAAGCGTAGGCCTCTCAAAACTCAAAATTCCCCTGCTTCTACTGACCGCTCAAAACCGGCCACAGCCCTCCATCACCAAGCTTTCCCAAATCTTCTGCAACCGTCAAAGTAATTGGTTTGCAGCGGTGAATCGAAACACTAACACCTTCTGCCCCTTCATTTTCTATGTCTTCTACATATCCTGCTTTTGCAGTTGCCGCCTCTGCCTGGGTTAAGAACGGGCCAAAATAGTAAATGCACCGCGGCGCTGAAGTTTTAACTTCAACCCACCAAGCCAATCCGAAAAAGTTGAGCAAGCTAATCAAGAATTCTTTCATCTGCTTTTCTTCTAATGTATTTGACGGTGTTTTCAGGGTGCTGCGAACACGCCTAGGCTTTTGTTATTTACACGTGGCTGACTGCTGCCAAGAACCGCTCCAAACCTATTTAAATATATCTAAATAGATTTGTGTCGAATTCCTGTTTGAACCTAGGGGCTAGGCTTCTTCTACTTTCGCCGGAACAAGTAACGACAGTCGATCGACTATCCTTACTTGTTCCGGGTGTCGTGCCACTCCATGCTGGGCGGCATTGACAATAAACTACTCTGTTGTGCTCTTTTTTTCAACCACCTTTACGATCCGTGTACGTGAAACTTTTTGGGCCCGCGCTGACGGTAAATTTCGTATAAAGCCATCCCTGTTGCTACCGAGACATTCAGGCTAGGAGTCTGGCCCCTTAAAGGAATTGAAACTAATCCGTCACATCCGCGCTGTATCAAAAGGCTCAAACCGTCAGCCTCACCACCCACCACTAAAACAGTCGGCCCGGAGAACTTGACTGTCTCTATAGATTGACCGACGCCTGCGGCAGTGCCATAAATCCAGAATCCAGCCTCTTTGAGTTCTTCCAGCGCCCGGTTAAGATTGACAACCCTCGCCACGGGCAGGCTTTCCAGTGCCCCTGCTGCCACTTTTCTCACTGCTGAGGTAATCCCAACCGCCCGCCGCTGCGGAATCACCATGCCCTGAGATCCCAATGCTTCTGCGGTGCGAATAATCGCCCCTAGATTGTGCGGGTCGTTGAGTCCTTCTGCTACCACAATTACTGGATCTTCGCAAGCAGACTTAGCCTTTGCGATCAGTTCGCTCAAATCCAGGTATTCGTAGGCTGATACTTGAGCCGCTACGCCTTGGTGGTTTGCTTTGCGCGTGATGTAGTCGAGGCGCAAATCGTCAACTTCGTCAATGATGCTGCCGTTGGCTTTGGCTTCGGTTAGCAAGCTGTGAAAGCGGGGATCGTAGCGCAGGTGAGGAACAACCCAGATCCGGTTGAGGACTTGGTTTGTTTCTAAAGCTGCTTGTACCGCATGGCGGCCGTAAATCATGTCGTCTGTGTCTGCGTCTGGTTGCACGACTGTATTGGAGGCAGTGTCAACAGGGCGAGTGTCTCTGTCTTTGTCTCTGTCTCTGAAATGGTTGCCCCGGAATTCCTGCGGGCTATTGTCTTTGTCTCTGTCTTTGTAATAATTGCCCCTGGATTCCTGCGGGCTGCTGTCTCTGTTTCTGTCTCGGAAATTGTTGCGGGCAGGCTGGGGGCTGCTGTCTCTGTCTCTGTCTCTGTCTCTGTCTCGGAAATTGTTGCGGGCAGGCTGGGGGCTGCTGTCTCTGTCTCTGTCTCGGAAATTGTTGCGGGCAGGCTGCGGGCTGCTGTCTCTGTCTCTGTCTCGGAAATTGTTGCGGGCAGGCTGCGGGCTGCTATCTCTGTCTCTGTCTTGGTAATAATTGCCGCGGGATTCCTGCGGGCTGCTGTCTCTGTCTTTGAAATGATTATTTCTGCGAATTTCCGGTTGGCTGTCAGAATCGACTCTCCGTTTGAAAATTGCTCTCACGGGCATTTCTCGCGATTGTGGGGCGAAGGTCGATCGCTTTTGAGGGGCGTCTACTCCGCGAGTGTCGGGACGGGGCTTGCGTTCAAAGCGGGGAGAGGATGGTTGTGAGTCCTGACGGCGGCCTTCGCTTTTGAATGGCTTACTGTCGGAATTCGATCGCGAAAAGTTTGGTTTGGTAAATTTTCTCATTGGTTTCTTGTGGTCAAAATGTTTGGGCTGAAGGCTAGTCGATTGTAGATTGTAGATGTGAGATTCTTGATTGAGGGAGCAATCTTTGGACTTTGAGATTTGAGATAGTCTAGCGAGGGAGCAAGGATTTTGCTGTGTTCAAATTGCTAGTTAATAACTGATAAATCCTGTTTTGCCGATCGAGATTTTTGCGGTTTTATGTTAGCCGTGCCAGGATGGTTAATTACTCCCTCCCCATTCCCAACTCTTAACTGCTAAATCCTTTAAGTCTCAAGTTCTAAAAGTGCCAGAATCTCGGTCAATCTTTCGGGATCGGTGAGATACAAATATCCGATCAAAGTTTCTAAGCTGCTGGCTTGTTGGTATATCTCTGGATCTGCTCGCTTAGAACGGCCCGCTGCAGCATTGCGGCCGCGCTTGACAATTGCTAATTCTGTACTGTTCAAGTAAGGAGAGATCGATCGCAAGTGACGCGCTTGAGTTTCGGCTCGTACTTGCCCCACCACCAATTCGTGATAAGCTTGCAATCTTCTGGGCGGGACTAAGTACGAACTCCGAACGTAGAGTTCGTACACTGCATCTCCCAAATATGCCCAGGCTGCGGGCGAAATTCTTTCTATTTCTGCTGGTGTAGCCCTCGCAGGATGCACTCGATTTAAACTGATATCCGTCAGACTCAGTTTGAGTCCGTCATCTGCGATCGGCGACATACTTTTTTAAATAAAACTTCCGCACAGCTTGGTTTTTCTAGTTACTTACTTATTTCGTCTTTCGTCACTTCCGCAATTATAGCTTTTACAGGACTGTTCGCTCTCAGAGCACGAAGCGAGATATATAGGCAAAGCTTGGCGCGACGATCGCACTCCTAAAAAAGGCTTTTTACCAAATCGGGATGCTCTAATTTTTGTACCATTTTTCCGCGTGTTTGCCACACATATTTTACTGCCCCTCCACCGAAACTCTAGGCATCGGGGAAATAGCCGATGGCGCGTGTCGCAGCTTCTGGGAAAATCGATATTGTTTTACCCGCACAAAAATAAAAATTTGCTATCCAGCGTTGAGAACCGGATAGCTAATTTAATTCACTTTGGCGTCAAGCATCCTTGACGTTTTTTACCGCCTCATCAACCGAAGGCTGCAAAGACAAAAATTTCTCTAAGCGAACCAGTTTAACAGTCTGAGTTACGCGGGGATTTGAGACAATTTGCAATGTCCCTTCCAAGGTTTGGGCTTTTTTGACAAGCTGCACAAGTGCGCCCAAGCCTGAACTATCCACAAAGTCTATCTGAGACAAGTCCAAAATTACGTGTTTTGGGCCCTCGTCAATACATTTGCTTATTACCTTCCGAAAAGTGGCCTCAGAAAAAGCGTCCAGCAGGCCCGTCAAGCGAAATAACTGATAGTTATTCTTGACTTCGCGAGTGCCTCTGAGGCTAACGGTCAGGGTCAATGACTCAGAAATGACACCCTCCTAGCTAGATATGGCTTAAAGTCGAGGCTTCATTATAGGAGTTTTTTGGTCTTTTGTCTACAGTTTTTTAGTCATTAGTCATTAGTCATTGGTCATTAGTCAGAAGCGATCGACACAAACAGCCTCTGATGACTACTGACTAATGACTGCTGAGTGCTGACTACTTACTGCTGGCTACTTTCTGATTGTCTCGCATTGACTGCACGAATCGATCGAATAAATAGTCGGCGTCGTGCGGGCCAGGACTGGCTTCGGGGTGGTATTGCACTGAAAACAGTGGCAGAGTTTTATGCTTCAATCCGGCTACGGTGCGATCGTTCAAATTGAGATGAGTAATCTCTACTTCGGGGGCTAGGGAATCGGGGTCGATCGCAAAACCATGATTTTGGCTAGTAATTTCTACTTGCTGAGTTAAACCCGCTGGATGATTCAATCCCCGATGGCCGAACTTAAGTTTAAAAGTTTCTGCACCCAAGGAAAGTCCCAAAATTTGGTGTCCCATGCAGATGCCGAATACGGGTTTGTCCGACTTTAACAAAGCTTTCGCAGTCGCGATCCCTTCCGTTACCGCCGCCGGATCTCCGGGGCCGTTGGACAGAAAAATGCCGTCCGGGTTGTATTTGAGGATTTCCTCCGCCGACGTGTCAGCGGGGACAACGATGACCCGACACCCGTAACTCGCCAGACGCCGCAGGATGTTGCGCTTGATCCCAAAGTCTAGCGCTACCACCGTCCACATTTGGCCGTTAGCAGGTTTGACTGTAGGACTGAACTCCCAAACCGAGTCCGTGGCTTCAGACCACTCGTAAACCTTGCGGGTGGTGACTTCCTGGACCAGATTCAGCCCGTCCATGCTGGGGGCATCTTGCACGAGTTCCAAAAGCTCTGCCTGGTCGAGAATCGTCGTCGAAATGCCACCATTGATCGCTCCCACCGTGCGAATTTTGCGAGTGAGGGCGCGGGTGTCGATCCCGTAAATTCCGGGGATATCGTACTGTTTCAGGTAGTCTTGCAGAGATTGCGAACAGCGCCAGTTGCTGGGGCGGCTGCATACGTTCCGGGCGATCGCACCCCGAATTTGCGGGCGCGAGGATTCTTCGTCTTCAAGATTTACCCCGGTATTGCCCAATTCTGGATAAGTAAAAGTTACAATTTGACCGCAATAGCTGGGATCGGTCAATACTTCTTGGTAGCCCGTCATTCCAGTATTAAATACTACCTCGCCAACGACGGTGGCGTCAGCGCCAAACGACCAGCCGCGGTAAGCAGTACCGTCAGCCAGGACTAGGAGAGCGGGTTGTGCAGTTGAAAGTGACATGGCATCCTTAATTACTTTCGTTTGGTTTAATTCTTACCACTGCCAGGGATTTGATGCTAGTCGGCAATGTACAGATATTATTTTAATTTGTGCCAGGGTTCGCAAAACCAAGGCACTTATGCCGGAGATAATCAACAAGCAGCCATACAGCAGTTCTCAATCTTGGTGAGGTATGCCCTATGCCCACGGAGGCCTATGCCCTATGCCCACGGAGGCCTATGCCCTATGCCCGCTTATCAAGGGCTATAAGGAATGAGAATTAAATAACTTCCACTCTTGAAAGTGGGATGGGCGTCCCGCCCGTCCTTTTTGGACGGGCGGGACG
>NZ_JAUBUB010000116.1:0-18052 GCF_036705265.1 Microcoleus sp. B4-C2 | reverse complement strand
GGGATGATTTGATTTACGGGGATGATGGCAACGATATTTTGTGCGGCGATGAAGGTAATGATACTATTTTTGGCGATCGCGGGCAAAATGAACGAGGCGCTGTGGGTGAAGACGGCCAGCAAGACTGCATCAACGGTGGTAGTGGCGATGACCTGTTATACGGCAATGAAGGTCAAGATACTATTAACGGTGATCAGGGTAATGACACTATTTACGGAGGGAAAGATAGCGATATTCTCAATGGGGGTGCAGGGGATGACTGGCTGTTTGGCGATGGGGGAGATGATACTTTGATTGGGGGTACTGGGAATGATCACTTTGTGTTAAGTGCTAATAGTGGTATGGATACAGTGCTCAATTTTTCCGTAGGAAGTGATAAGTTTGTTCTGGCTGGTGGCTTGAGTTTTGAGGCTTTGCAAATTAATTCGACTGCCAATAGCACACTGCTACAAGTTGCGGCGACTGGGGAGGTTTTGGCTCAGGTTTTTGGCGCTGATAATACTATTACTTCTCTGGATTTTATGACTCTTTCGAGTTAAGACAATCCTCACAAAAAACAGCGTGTAGGGTTCCATTCACACAGCACCTTACCGCTGTTCATTCAAAAATTCTAATCCTAAAAAAATAGCTGCGATGCTTCCTGCTACACAAATTTCTCGGTTTTTTATTTTCAACAAAACTTCGGTAAGTGGGATTAAAACTACTTCAATATCTTCTGTAATATCTAATTGTATTTGGCTAACCAGCTTGACATTTTTAGCAAAGTATAGGTAGATAGAATTGGTGTCTTTTACCGGGTTATCATATAAGGTTGCTAGTTCCAAAATTTCTTCAGCAACATATCCCGTTTCTTCGGCAAGTTCTCTGGCGGCTGCCGATTTGCCGCTCTCTTCAGCAGGATTGAAAGATCCAGCAGGCAGTTCCAGCAAAATTTCGCCTACTCCGTGCCTGTATTGGCGCACTAATAAAAGTTCTTGCTGCTCTGTCGTGGCAAATACGAGGGCGATGTTGGGTCGGACATTAACAAAAAAGTCGTCTATAATTTGTCCGCTTGGCAATTCTATTTCATCTTGTCTAACCTGACACCAATTGTTGTTAAGAACGAAGCGCGATCGCAATAATTTCCATTTAGTTAAATTTTTCATATCGCCATAATGCTAAACTTTCAGCGTCATCCGAAGGCAAAATTTTCCCATCCATAATCTATTTCAGATCAAAAATTTCACCCAGCAGCCATGCCATACAAAAAATTACTCACCAGATTTGGGCAAGACTTACAAAAATTGACTGTTAATTCTTTACCAGCGGGATTGTTTGCGATCGAGTCACTGAGTCTGAGTCTAGCAGTCGTTGCCGCAGTTGCAGCAGTGCCAGCAACACTGGAACCAGCAAATGCTTCTACAGTCACAAGTTGGAAATTCGATCCGGCGACAAATCAGCTAGAAATTACTCTCCCAGAGGGCACAACCCCCAGATATTCTCTACTCAATCCGTCTCAGATTGCTGTGGATTTGCCCAATACTGAGATCGGAGTAGATGCAACTCAGCTATACCCACAAGGTAGAGTGCGTTCTGTGGGGGTGAGTCAACTTCAACCGGGAACGGCGAGAATTCTGGTCAATTTGGCTCCTGGAGTCGGTTTCAGCGCGGGGAAAGTTCAATTCCAAAGAAGCGGGTTAGAAAATCGCTGGGTGTTGCGTCCTTCGATCGAACCGACTCCGAATATGGAAACTCCCGAAACTCAACCCCAGCCTGCCATACAAGTACCGCAAAACCAGCCGCCGACTGATTCTAGGTCAATTAGTGCCCCAGAGGTCGATCGACCTGAGCCTCCTACTTCCCCGAATCCCGCTACAAATTATTCGCAGCCGCCAACTCCCAATGACCAAATCCGGCCGCTAAGAGTGCCTTTAGTCAATGTTCGCCTTGACGAACGCCGTGGGGTACAAGCTGCTGCTCTACCCCGCCTAGATCCTCAAATAACGGCTGCTGCACCCCAACAGCGGACGCTTACTTTTGGTGAACCGCTTCCTGGGGGACGATCGAATGCTCCTTTGCAGGCTGCGACTGGGGCGAATGTCTTGTTGCCGGCGGGCACGGAGCTGAGTTTACTATACCCGGGCGATCGGGCTTTGCGGCTGCAAGCGAAGCCCAGCCAAGAGGAAGTGCTGTTGCTGCAAGGGGGAATTTTCGACAGTCGCGGCAATACGATCATACCTGCTAATACGCCGGTCATCGGCCGATTTGAAACAACGAACCTCGGCAGTAGATTTGTGGTCGAAGCTATTAGTCTCAAGGGCCGCAATATTCCTCTGTTGGCTCGCTCAGAACCCGTGGGAGGCCGCCGACAACAGCCTTCCGATCGCAGTTTGTTGCGAAATACTGGTATTGGTGGCTTAGCTTTGTTCTTGCTGAGCGGCTTTTCCGGTGTCGGTTTGTTGGCGGGAGCAGCAGGTGGTGTTGCTACAACTTACGTGGCTGCTCCTCAACCTGCTACGATTCAACCCGGCCAAATTTTTCAAGTTCAGTTAACGGAAGATTTGCCCCAGTTTGGTTTTTGAAGCCAGAAGGAGTTTTCCATTCTCTGAAATAAAGTAGGGACTTAGGCTTTGCCTAAATCCCTACCCCATATCTGTAATTGACTCAACTGAAAACCGCTATATCGGCGATTTAGAAATTTTGACCTTCACTGGTTGGAGCTATCGAACCCGGTTGGTTGAGGAACAGGTTTTTAGCGCCGTCATTTTGGTAGATACAGTTAATTTCGGGTTGAGCTTCCAGGGGGCCGGTGAAGCCAAAGGTGTTCATGCGATTTTTGCAATCGCGCACTTGGTCTTGGCTGATGAGTTTTCTTTGTTCGAGAATTGCCCAGTTATTGGTTCGCAGGACGCATCCGGGGCGCATACTCGGCTGCGAGATGTAGACGTTGAAGGGGTTGAGGGTGACGTAGAGGCGCATATCTGTCACCATCGCGCTGGCTCCAAACTGCACGCAAAGTTCTGGGTTCGGGGCGCTGCGATCGATAAATTCGCGGGAGGCTACGTTCTCTGGGCTAATTGTAGCTGTGGAGCTAAAGGCAATGCCAATGCCAATTCCCAGAATAAAGACGGCTGTTAAAATCCCTAGGGTGGCGGAATTGAGGAAAGAGGGTTTACCGGACTGAGGTTGACGCCGCGACTGTCCGCCAAAGGAGCCTGGGTAGTCGGAGTCTTCATCTGCTCGGGATGGGTCGCCGCTGAATCTGTCGTTGTAGGATTTAGGTTTGCGTTTCATATAATGTTCGTTCCCTCAGTTCTGGAGACTCAACAGGTAGTAGTTTGTTATTTTTAACCGATCGCGCCTTTCTAATATTATGGCGCTAGGAAGGTGGTTGCCCAGGGTCCAGGACACGCCCTGTGGGTTTGGTGTTGGGTTCACAGCTCGCGATCGACCAAGGGGCTGCCTTGTCTGAATTTTCAGATTTCAATAAAATAGCTGAAAGTGAGATAGTCTTGCACAGCGGAGGAATCCGGCTCAAGATTGTTGACAAATTTTAACATTTTACAAGTCAGGAGGTATAGATTAGTGTCTGTCGAAATTATTCAAAAGCCTTCCACAGTCCGCAAGCTTGCACCGCGCTACCGCGTTCTGCTGCACAATGATGATTTCAATCCTATGGAGTACGTGGTGCAGACTTTGATGGCGACGGTACCGAGTCTGACTCAGCCACAGGCGGTAAATGTGATGATGGAAGCCCATACTAACGGGATGGGATTGGTGATTGTTTGCGCTCTCGAACACGCTGAGTTTTACGCTGAAACGCTCAATAATCACGGATTGAGCAGCAGCATCGAACCTGACGATTAGAACCTGACGGTACTGCAACGGATTCGCCCAGCCGGTTTCAGACTTATACCGTCAACCCTCATACATACCAAAAAGCCAAGGGTTCGGCCCTTGGCTTTTTGGTATATTTAATGCGGTAGATATGGAAACTTGAAGAGCATAGGTTTTTCGGAAAGGCCGGAAGTGGTTCGGAGCTAGGTGAGCTCTCGCGCCAATTTCAACTCTTCAATCTCAAATCTTTATCAGAGGAAATTAATAACGTCCTCCGCCGCCGCCCCCTCCGCGAGCAAATTTTCCAGGGCCACCGCCGCCCCGGTTGCCGCCGCCCCGGCCACCTTCATCTTCGCGGGGCTTGGCTTTGTTAACTTTGAGGTCGCGACCCATCCACTCTGCTCCGTCGAGAGCAGCAATCGCTGCATCTTCTTCTGCATCTGTGGACATTTCTACAAAACCGAAGCCGCGGGGGCGACTGGTTTCTCTGTCGGTAGGTAGATGTACCCGCTTAACAGTTCCGTATTCGGCGAAGACGGTGGTGATGTCTTCTTGGGTAACTTGGTAGGATAAGTTACCGACGTATATCGACATGAGGAATAACTCCAAAATTTAGACAGTGCGAAGATTTCAGTTTCGGAGAGTCCCCTGCCGATACAGAAGGGCAAGTTTTTAGACAATTCTGTAGCAATGAACAAAGCCTGCAACTGAATCTGATTCACACTTGGTACTTTAACATAGAATAATGTCTTTTGAGTAGGTTTCAGGAGTTAATTAAGTCGTTCAAATTAAAGGTAAAACTTTTAGGGTATTCAGAAACCTGGTTGATGGGTGTGATGTTTTGCCTGCAGTGGAAGCAAAGAAAGTTATGCCGCGCCCTCTCACCGCAGGAAAGATACATCCACCTTGCCAAAGTTGGTACTCAAAGCTAGGTTTACGTTTTCTAGGGCTTTGACTAACCACACCACGCCTTCTCGGGTACTGCATTCGTAGTGACCGAACAAAATTGCCAGCCGCTTTTCTAGGTAGGGCTTGACTTTGCCGCAAATTAGTACGATTTTCAGCAGCAAACCTGTGGTTTGGGTGGGACCGAGGTTTGAGATCAGGTCGATGAAGACAAAGTGGTTGGGCCGCACAGGACTCTCTACTACTAAAAAGTTCAATAACTGGCTGCAAGTTCTGATCATTAAAAATTCGTTAAACTTCTGATCGTCGCTGTGGGGCAGGGTATTTTGTAGTTGCTTATACAATTTTTCGTTAAAGAGACGTTTGCCGTAGCGATCGTCGGTGACAGAAGAAATCAGGTATTCGTACAAGTCGTCTTTAAAGGAGCGGTAGGACTGATTTGTGCTGGCGTTCGCCGTGAAACGGCCCGCTAGCTGTCTGTAGGTATCTGCTCCTTCTACTTTTCCGACAAATTGCTTGAGGGCAAAGAATAGTTCCGGGTCGGTCAACAGGGTCGGATTTTTTATAGGTTGTATACTTCTTTTGAAGACAATTGAGGTTTCCCGACGGGCTGTTTGGGCTTTTCTCACTTGGTGAGCAACATACTGGGAGAGGTTGATCTCAAATTGCTGCTGCTTTTGAGCTTGGATTTTTTTAATGATTTTTTGCTGTTCGTAGCTGCTGTCGTCGCTGAGCAGGCAGTGTTTGTAGAGGTAAGGGTAGCGGGGAATTAAGGTTCCGAGGGCGAGGGTAGCAGGGGTTTTGCTGCTGCTATCTTCATTGTTGTGAGTTATGACTTTGGCTAAACGTTGGAGGGTGAGGTACTGTTCGCTTTCGGTAAATTGATTTACTAATTGGGGGATGGAGCCTCGCCCCCGCGATCGATGGTATCCAAATAAGATTTTGGGTGCTTCTTCAAACAGAGCGATCAATTCAGGGATGGCTGCTTGCTTGCTGGGGTAGGTTTGCCAGCGGTTGATCAGGATGTGGCAGCAGCGGTTGAGAATGTATTTGAATTCTTGTTCGGCGTGTTTTGAGGCTGCTATTTTTTCGAGTGCTTCGGCGATCGAGCGATCGGGATATCCAGTACCCTGGATAAACAAAGTGCGAAAGCGACTGATGAGTTCGGCCGGCTGCTCTCGTTGTACCAACTCCAGCCAATGCTTGTAAAGTAGCTGTTCTTCTTCGTGGCTTTGTCTGTTGTAGTCGTTCACTGTGGATTAACCCTCCGAGGCTGGGGCAGGAGCTTTCAGCGCTATTATTTTGATGAATTGGCAAATGAATCGCAATAATTGAGTCAACCGAGCTTCTCGCCGGCGGAGACTTATGGGTAGAAGCTGTCAGCAGCTTAAGCCGATCGATATTTTTTGCTTAGTTAAACTATTTATCAACACCAGCATGACATGAATTGTTGGTAATTAGCAAGGCCTTAAATACCATCGACTGTGTAAAGTATTGGTAAAGATCGTGGGTGGGTACGGGATATTTTTTTGGTGAACCGACGATTTAGTATTAGGATGATCGAGGTCAATCCCGATCCGCCGCCCGCTGTTAGTTAAATTTGAGGTTGGGCGAGGTAGAATTAGCTGTGAAAATAATTATTTTAAATGTGAGTGCTGGTTATGGTTTGTCGCGTAAGTATCGCCCAACTTGCTGAAATTTTAACTGTACCTTTGCCTACTGTGTCTGAAGGCGTTTTGACAGTTGTAGGGACAGGTATTGCCACAGATACGCGCACTCTTGAGGGGGGTGAAGTATTTTTGGCGCTGCGGGGAGACAATTTTGACGGCCATCAATTTGTGGCAAAAGCCAGGGATTTGGGGGCGATTGCCGCGATTGTCGATCGACATTGGCAAGAGGAATTGCCGAATTTTCCGCTGTTGCGCGTTGACGATACTTTAAAAGCTTACCAGTCGATCGCCCGTTGGTGGCGTGACCAATTCAGTATACCTATAGTTGCTGTTACTGGGTCTGTAGGTAAAACTACTGTTAAAGAGTTAATTGCGGCGGTTTTGTCAACGACGGGAAATGTTCTTAAAACTCAATATAACTACAACAATGAAATTGGCGTACCAAAAACTCTGTTGGAGCTTTCACCCGCACACAATTATGCTGTAATTGAAATGGGAATGCGCGGCCGTGGTGAAATTGCGCTACTGTCGCAAATTGCGCGTCCTACTGTGGCGGTAATTACTAATGTAGGAACGGCGCATATTGGGCGATTGGGTTCGGAAGAGGCGATCGCCCAAGCTAAGTGCGAACTGTTAGCCGAAATGCCTGCTGATAGCATTGCTATTCTCAATCACGATTGTGACAGATTAATCCCAACTGCGGCCAAAGTTTGGCAGGGAAAAACTTTAACTTATGGTTTAGAAGGCGGGGATTTGTGCGGACAATTGCTCAATAATGATACAATACTTCTAGATGGTATAGAATTGCCGCTGCCGCTGCCGGGACGACACAATGCTCTAAATTATTTGGCGGCTTTGGCGGTAGGAAAAGTGTTAGGTATTGATTGGGAAGTTTTAAAGCAAGGTTTGTCTGTGCAGTTACCGGATGGACGGGCGCGCCGCTACGATTTGCCACAGGATATTGTGATTCTAGATGAGACTTACAATGCTGGTTTGGAGTCGATGTTGGCGGCCCTGAGACTATTAGCAGATACTCCGGGAAAGCGCCGGATTGCGGTGTTAGGAACGATGAAGGAATTGGGCGACAGGGCGATCGAGTTTCACCGACAAGTGGGAATGGCGGCGCGAGATTTACATCTTGATGCTTTGTTTGTTTTTGCTGATTTTGAGGAAGCGGCGGCGATGGCTGCGGGTGCGACGGGTTTGCCTTTTGTGGAGATAGGAGATATTACAGCCAAGGATGGGCGGGAAGATTTAGCAAAGCGGTTGTTGGGATTTGTCAAAAAGGGCGATCGGATTTTATTTAAAGCTTCTCATTCAGTTGAGTTGAATCGAGTTGTTGAGAAGTTTAGGGCAGATTTTGCGGGGGAGTAATAGAAAAGAAATTTTGGGGATTTGAAATTATGCGATCGCTTCTAGTCGATCGCCGCCTCAAACTCACGTTTCGATCGTTGATGCGTAGGGTAAGATGCCCATCTGCACCTAAGTCCCGATGGTTCAATATTTTGATAGCCCTCTGGCCTCGATTTCGATATCGGGCTCGATCTCAATTATTGAAATTTTGGCATTTTCAACTACTGTATTTCCCATCATTGTATTGTGCATTGCCTCAAACTTAGATTCTTCCTTAGCAATTCGTTCGTAGTGCAAAATTACGTGATAACGCTTTTCAATCGGCTCTCCCGAATCCGAAATTTCCACCGCATCCCAATCTATATTTTGAGAGTCTTCGGCTTGCTGGCGGTAGCGAGAGGCTAAATGTTCTAGGGCGATCGCGATCGCGTGTTCTTTCGTTTGTCCGTAAAAATTCATGGTATCATCAGGGCGATCGCTCAGAGATGACGAAATCTGACAAAGATACTGCCCGTTTGATTGAGCGCAAACGTCGATCGCAATTGTACCAGCAGTGCGATCGGGATTTATTTGAGTCATAAGCTGTTCGGCATTTAAAAGACGATAGTAGGGTGCGTCAGTCCATAAGCGTTTCCCAAGTCCTGTAAGTATTCTAACTGACCACGAATTTCTTGAGGGTAGAAGCCCCCGGATTTATCCGTGGAATCAATCCAAAATCGAAAATCGAAAATCCTCAAGCCCCCGCATTTATCCGTGGGGTCAATCTAAAATCTAAAATCTAAAATCTAAAATCTAAAATCTAAAATCGATTGACGCACCCTACAAGGCTGAAACTCACCACAGCAAAAGTTTTAGGAACCGGGGAAGCATGACCTATTTCAGGATATGTCGAAAAAAAAGCTAAAATATCGATTAGTTTTCGTTGCACT
Organism: Microcoleus sp. B4-C2; assembly: GCF_036705265.1. NCBI lineage: Bacteria > Bacillati > Cyanobacteriota > Cyanophyceae > Oscillatoriales > Microcoleaceae > Microcoleus > Microcoleus sp. B4-C2. The sequence goes on along the minus strand of NZ_JAUBUB010000116.1, from coordinate 9,378 downwards.
TGTCATGTCGGAGAGCAAATATGAATTCAGTTGAGGAAACCGAATTGTCACAAATCGTTGACTTGCCACTGATAGGGTCTGCTGAACAATATCTCTTCTCAGTCGAAGACAATCGAGAGCGTGCTGATAAGCTAAAAGAATTACTTATCCCTAAGCTTAAAATACTCATTAAAAAAGCTTGTGACCTAATTCACCAAGTTTATGGCACAGATGTACTCTCAGATTGCCGAATAACGACTACACCAGCCCATCGATCGGGAGCCAAGAAAACCAAGGCCGTCAAAGTAGCAACCGCTGGCTTGGCTATAAAAGGAAAAAGTTGGTATTTCCAACAGAGGTTCGAGTGTACTTCTGATAGTTTGTCTGTGCACTTTTTTGGATTAAGAGGGCTAGAAGGTAATCCGATTGTCCAAGTCCTGAAGAACCATTGGGAAGATGTTACTCGGATTTTGGAGCAGGGTAGATATGAAGTTTACTCTTATGCTATTGGATTACCGGGAGAAGCTTTTGATGAGTTAATTAACAAGCTGCAATTGGTTCCTGAAGGAGATTGGACAGGTACTTATATTTGGAGTCCATCCCTAGTTCTTCCTATTAAAGACCTAGATGCAGCTCAGCCAGTGATTGATAACTTTGTCACACTCTTTGCGATCTTTCGTGCTGCAATAAATGTGTTTCTTGGTGAGGAAGATCGTTTTGAGGACTACGTAAAATGTTTGTGGGATTGGCAAAGTCCGCTTCAGGTTCAGGAATCTGTAACTACTAGATTCTTTCCTGATGAAGTAGATTCAGTACAAACATTTCGTGAGGGGGCAGTACGGCAAGTTTCAGTCAACGCGTTTGAACGAGAGCCTAAAGCTCGGCAAAAATGTATTGATTATTACGGTTCAAGTTGCTCTATTTGTGGTTTCGATTTTGGCAGAGCTTTTGGGCAACGGGGAAAAGGTTTCATTCATGTTCATCATCTAAAACCCCTTTCAGAAATTGCAGAAGAGTATGAAATTGACCCTATAAAAGATTTGCGTCCTGTTTGCCCAAATTGTCACGCTATGATTCATCGTCGTTCACCACCATTTAGTCTTGAAGAAATCCAGATGTTGTTGAAGTCTGCTCGTGGTTCTACTATCTAATATGTGGGGCTTGCTGAATAAGCCGATCGCAAACCCAGACCACGCAATATGCGGTATATTCAGCAAACCCTAATTACTATCAACGGGGTTTTAAACCCAGTTTTCTAATAAAATGCCTACTGTCGGCGAATCATAGCCATCACAGCATCAACCGTAAGTTCCGGGAGAATACCTAAAACTGGTAAAATATCTGCACCCGAACAGATTATAGGTAGCTCCTCACCCTGCCATACCCAAACTTGTTGGTGAGAGAGATCGATTAGCCATGCTAATTGCGTGCCGTTAATGAGGCAGTGGAGGATCTTATTCTGCAATTTTAAAGTGCTTTGATCCGGCGATAGAATTTCAATTAACCAATCCGGTGCGCCGTTAAGTGGTCCGTCTTCATCGGTAAGCCGATCGCCTGCTACAATCGCTATATCTGGTACTGGCGAGTAGGGAAGTACCAAGCAACGCAACTCTGGTATCGCTTCAAACCGATCAGTCCGATCGTTGATATAGTTAACCAAGTTGTGTTGCAGTCGCGAATGAAAAAGGGTTGGCATAGTTTTTTGAACTGCTCGTCCCAGAATAAATTCCCATGCAGGCGAGGATTCAATATCCGGTTGAGCGAGGAAGTCTGTTAGTGAAAGTGTTGCGATCGACTCAATCATATTTTTTTGTCGAACCTCACTGTACTTATTATCTAGATTAAATCCCCGACTTCGTAGAAGTTGTCGGGGATTTAATTGTTCTGTTTGACTCCAGATAGCACCTACCAGGAGTCAAAAGCACTACTACTTCGCAGCTTGACGCTCTTTTGCCGCTTTGATCACTTCTTCAGCGATATTGTTCGGACAAGGAGCATAGTGCGAGAAGGACATGGAAAACTGTCCGCGCCCAGATGTCATAGTACGCAAATCGCTAATGTAACCAAACATTTCGCTCAACGGTACATCTGCCTTGATCCGCGCTCCCGTTTGTCCTGTCTCCTGAGATTTCATCATCCCCCGGCGGCGGTTGAGGTCGCCGATCACGTCGCCCATGTAGTCATCTGGAGTGAATACATCGACATTCATAATCGGTTCGAGCAACTGAGGCCCCGCTTTCGGCAGAGACTGGCGATAGGCCGCTTTGGCAGCAATTTCAAAGGCCATTGCTGACGAGTCAACGGGGTGGAAACCGCCTTCTAGAAGCGTGAATTTCAAGTCGAGGCAGGGGAATCCAGCCAAGACGCCTTTGTCGATGCAGCTTTCAAAGCCTTTTTCGACCGCTGGCCAATATTCTCTCGGTACACTACCACCAGTCACTTTTGACTCAAATATGAAGCCACTTCCAGGCTCACCAGGCTCGATCACGTAGCCGATTTTGGCAAATTGACCGGAACCACCTGATTGCTTTTTGTGGGTGTAATCGTCTTCGAGGCGCTTGGTAATCGACTCGCGGTAGGCTACCTGTGGTTCGCCGACTTCTACTTCGATGCCGTGGGTGCGCTTGAGAATGTCTACTTTGATGTCGAGGTGTAACTCGCCCATCCCCTTGAGAATCGTTTCGCCACTTTCTTGATCCGTCACCATGTGGAAGGAAGGGTCTTCTTGCACCATCTTGGTGAGGGCTGCTCCCATTTTTTCTTCGCCGCCTTTTTGTTTCGGTTTGACCGAAATCGAAATAACGGGATCGGGGAATACCATCGGCTCTAGGGTTGCGGGATTTTTGGGGTCGCAGATGGTGTGTCCGGTGCGGACGTTTTTCATACCGACGATCGCCACAATGTCCCCGGCTTGGGCGGATTCAATTTCTTCACGAGAGTTGGCGTGCATCTCCACCAAACGACTGATGCGCTCGGTTTTGCCTGTGGCGGTGTTGAGTACGGTGTCGCCCTTGGACAGAGTACCGGAGTACAAGCGTGTGAAGGTTAGAGCGCCGTAGCGATCGTCCATGATCTTAAACGCGAGTGCCCGCAATGGCCTGTTGGGATCGACGATCGCAAACTCGCCGGTTTCCTCGCCATCGAGATCGACTTCTGGCTGCGGTGTGACTTCCATCGGGTTCGGCAGGTAGTCAACTACGGCATCAAGAACCAACTGCACGCCTTTGTTTTTAAACGATGAGCCGCAGTAGGTGGGGAAAAATGCCCGATCGCGAGTACCTTTGCGAATGCAGCGCTTGAGGTCGTCGAGGCTCGGCTCGTTGCCTTCGAGATACTGTTCCATCACAGTGTCGTCTTGCTCGACGGCCAGTTCGATCAACTTTTCGCGCCAAGTTTCGACATCATCGACCATATCGGCGGGAACATCTTTAATTTGATAGTTCAGGGGATCGCCGGAATCATCCCAGATCCAGGCTTTGCGGGTCAGCAAATCGACTACGCCGCAAAACTTTTCTTCTATGCCGATCGGCAATACCATCACCATCGGTTTAGCGCCAAGGATTTTATCAACTTGCTTGACAACGCGGTAAAAATCTGCACCGGTGCGATCGAGCTTATTGATGTAGATGACGCGAGCGACTTTGGAATCGTTAGCGTAGCGCCAGTTGGTTTCAGATTGCGGTTCAACTCCACCCGAACCGCAGAACACACCAATGCCACCATCGAGAACCTTCAAAGAACGGTAAACCTCGATCGTGAAATCGACGTGTCCCGGAGTATCGATGATGTTGAGCTGATGCTCGTTCCAGAAGCAGGTGGTAGCAGCGGATTGAATGGTAATACCGCGCTCTTGCTCCTGTTCCATGAAGTCAGTAGTCGCCGCGCCTTCGTGAACTTCACCGATTTTGTGGATTTTACCCGTCAGTTTCAGGATTCTTTCAGTTGTGGTGGTCTTGCCAGCATCTACGTGGGCGAAGATGCCGATATTTCGATAACGAGTGAGATCTTTCATAAATTAGTGTTGAGATTAAATGCGACGAACCGTCGGCGACCACCTGCAAGCGTGACAAGCGAGGAATCAATGTTGCCTGGTAAGGCCAGTACAGGCCGGATTTCCTTTTTCCTGTTTCTGGCAGGACTATCTTAATTTTGACACTTCTCCGTCATTCCTGCGAAGGATTCTTGGTTTAATAAGAGCCCCAAGCCTGACAACTCATAAAAATACCCTAGACCAAGGGAAAAATCGTCTCCGAAAGTAGGTTGGGTTGAGGCACTCCTACCCAACAACTTCGTGTTTTTGACGTTTCGCTCAACCTGATATTTTGCAGCAGTCTCAGCAAAAAAGTATAAACCGCGTTTCCTGACAAAAAACCTAGGATTTTAGGTGAGTTTATGGGAAGAAAACCGATTTCTGACATTACTGACATTAAATAAGGATCGCGAATTAAATAACTTACAATTTTAATTGTTATTGTGGGAGGGGCGGCCCGCCCGTCAAAAAAGGACGGGCGGGACGCCCATCCCACTTTCAAGAGTGGAAGCTATTTAATTCTCATTCCTAAGATCATTTCAGTTTGATTCAGATTTGTATGATGTTAAATCTTGTAGGGGCGGGTTCACGAATAATACAGCATATTCGGTGGTTCATGAAGTACAGTATCCGCCTTAATTGTTGGTACATTGTTATGTAGGGTGCGGATCTGCTCATGTTTAATGAAACTTGCAGATTGACTGGTGGCGACGCACCGATGCTTACGACAAGATTGTGTGTACCGCATATACATGGAATATGCTGTAATTGCCCAAAACCCACAATCTCGTAAACCCGCCCCCGCGCCACCATCAATCCCAATCTACGTCTTTTAAGATATAGCCTTTCTCAAAAAAAGTGAGGTATGCCCTATGCCCATGAGTACCTCCTATGAGAACTCAAAAGGCTATACTTCAACCACTAGAATAAATCCCTCTTTCTTGCAGTTGCTGCATAAAAAACTCTTCCAAACTAGGCTTAGCCAAATTCATCCCAATTAGCTGCCCTCCCGTACCGCTCAGACTAGAAATAAACTCCTTCGGATCGCCCTGCAAATGACCGTACCACAAATCATTATCAACTTCCATATCCGGTATCCACTTTTGCAGGATATTCAAGTGGCCTCCCCTACCTTCAACCCGGTAAGTTTCAGTATTACCCAAAAGTTCATCGATCGCACCCATGCAGATTAATTCACCCTTAGCCAAAATTGCCACTCGATCGCAAATCTTCTCCACATCCGACAATATATGCGAATTAAAAAAAATTGTTTTTCCTTGATTTTTCAGCGATAAAATTATCTCCCGCATCTGATAGCGTCCCATCGGATCTAAACCAGACATCGGCTCATCTAAAAATACCACATCTGGATTGTTAATCAAAGCTTGAGCCATGCCGATCCGTTGCAGCATTCCCTTAGAATACTGGCGCAACTGTTTTTTAATTGCCGCCGATTGAGATAGCCCAACTAAGTCTAGCAAATTGGGAATTCGCTGTCGCTGAATCGAGGTGGGAATTTGAAATAACCCCGCCGCAAATTGCAAGAATTCCCAGCCCGTGAGATAATCGTAAAAATAGGGATTTTCTGGCAAATAGCCGACTCGCTGCTTCACAGTGCGATCGCCCAAAGGCCTCCCCAACAGCAGCGCCCGGCCAGAAGTGGGCCGCACTATACCCAGCAAAGTTTTCAGCAGCGTAGTTTTCCCCGCTCCATTTTGCCCTAACAACCCAAAAGTTTCCCCCTCAGAGATAGTCAGAGTGCAATTTTTGAGCGATTCAATTTTTTCATTCATCCAGAAGCCAGTACGGTAGAACTTCCCCAGATTAAATGTTTCCACCACTGGGGTAGCTCTGGGCATCTCGGTGGGATTTGGCGCATCTATAAGAGGTTCCATTTTTGTCAGAGAAATAACTAGCACCTGATTATATTCTATTGCATAAGTTAAGTAATAATTGCTCTTTTTAATGTTAAACTAATATTAGCTGTAGTTAAAATTTTCTCAATATGGAACGTTCAAAACTTGTTGCTATTATCACTGGAGTGATTTCTATAGTTTTAGCAGTTGCCTACCTGCTCCTTGTTACCCTCCTTGACTTCCGAGGCGAAATGGTGCCCGCACCTCAAAGTCAGTTGCCAGTCTCCATGCCACTTCAGCAATTAGGCACTGTTAACCAGACTTTGCGAGTACATTAGTTATTGGTTATTAATCATTGCAATAACAACTAACAACCAACAACTGCTAACTGCCAACTAACTAATACACATGAATTGCTTTCATCATGTGATATGCAACCAGCAACTGCGTCAAAGCTAGCGGGTAACTTTGCAAAACTTCGCCAGTTGTGCCGATCAGTTTGCCAATTTCCGGGTTGCCTTGGGCGGAACAAAATCCCCGCAGGTGCGGCAACTCGCCGCACAACATCATTTCCAGTTCGTTTACTTGCTCGCTGGTAGCGTGGGAGTCTACTTCCAAAACGTCCACTGGTTTGCCCATATCCCGATCGAGTCCCAAGCGAATTGCAGGTTTAAAACTCTCGCTGCCTCGACCTAAAATTTCAGTAAAATCAGGGTGAGGAATTGTCGGTCTGAGCACTAAACGGACGCTCAAATTTGATTCATTTTCCGCTTCGGGCGGGTAAAAACTAACTACAACGTCGGCCGATTTGCGCTGAGGACGAATGAAGTCTTCAGAGTCTGGTTCCCGTTTTTTTATTTCTGCAAGCACCTGTTCTTCAGTATAACCGCGCTTCATGACATCGCGCTTAACTTTCCACTGAGTTCGCAACTCTTCGGGAGGAGCAAGATACACTTTTACGTCGTAAGAATCGCGGATTGTTCGGGTTGCGTAACCCAGCAAACCTTCAACTATGACAAATTTGCTGGGCTTGATGTATTCCGGCGGGTCAAATGTACCTGTCGTGTGGTTGTAGATGGGTTTGAGAATTGCTTGTCCGGTACGCAGCAGGCTGAGGTGCTGCTGCATGATATCGAGGTGATTGCAGTCGGGATGCAATGCTGTGATTCCGATTTCGGCCCGCTGCTTTCTGTCGTAGCGATGATAGTCGTCAGTGCAAATCACAGTGACATTTTCTGGCCCCAATACTTGGGCAATTCCCCGCGTCAGGGTGGTTTTGCCCGCTGCGCTGTCTCCGACAATACCGAGAATAATTGGTCGATCGCTCATTGTTTTTACCCGGACGCACAATAGCAAATTTTGTTGTCAATCTTCAATCTTATCAAAATTGTGTTCCATCCGATCGCTCGGTTTGACTTGCTCCCCCCGGAGTCTCCCCCCTGTGTAAAATTATTGTAAAATTTCTTAATAAAATTCAACAAAGCATACTCAGGGAACATCTCATTGAACGATCGTAATTACCCAATTCTCAATTCCCTGTTTGCCAAATTCCCTGTTTTGCCCATTACCAGTCATCGTTTCGTTTGTTGCTGTAAGTTTCCCAATCGTCTTGTTGTGGTGGCTGATACAAAGGTTCTGCTTCCAATTCGGCTGACATTTCTAATTCAGGTTCCGATTCCTGCTGATAAATGTTCAAAGGTTCGACAACGCGGGCGAGCGCATCTTTGACAAATGCTTTGACAAACTCGTCCTTCCTATTTAACTGAAACTGCCTTTGTACAACTTCGGCGATGCCACCATCGCCCCAATCTTGGTCATGGCGGAAATATTCAATAAAACTTTTACCAGCAATTCTAGTTAAATAAGCCGCACTAACTGCTTGAATTGCTTTGCCAAGTACAAACCCCGCTACGCTTAATTGCAGCGCCCTTGACACTACTTGAATTACCCCTTCAACTATTCCCAAACTTGCTAGGGTTTTTGCTAGAGACAATGCCAATTCTTTCGCGCGATCGATATTTAATTCGCAGCCGTAAATTTTGGCAATTTCTACTACCATTTGAGCGTTAACTGCTGCTGTCGCTAACAAATCCACAACAGGCAAAGGCGTTACGGCAATTACTCCGGCTCCGATCCACTGAAATCGCTCTACTGCCTTATCAGCTTGCCGCCTTCTTTGAGCATCAATTAACTTGCGCGCTTGGTCTCCCAAGTGCTGAGATTGCAACAAAATATTATCCGCAATTAAGTCTTCACCTTCGGCTCGTAAAATCGCAGCGACGCGCCGAATTAATGGCATAATATCCGGGTCTGGCTGAAAAATTGTGCCGTCTTCTAGTACAACTTTTTGCGGATTGGCGCTAATTGCTACTACATCCATTGCTGATACAAAACCTTTGACTCGCTGCCGCAGTTGATCGAGAATTTCATCTCTGTCGGTGTCGGGATAAAGGTCAACTTTATTAAAAACCACGATCGACCTTTTGCCAATTTCCGCCAAAGTCCGCAGCGGTTCGTACTCGGATTTGCGTAAATCACCGTCCAAAACAAATAAGATCAAATCTGCCCTCGCCGCCAACTGCCTCGCCAATTCCTCTCTGTAAGTCCCCGCAACTCCCGCTTCCAAGATGCCTGGAGTATCAGTAATTGCTAATTCTCGATCGATTCCTTTCAATTTCAGAGTGTAAGTTTCCCCAACTTCGGTAGTTCCCATCGGCGCGCCCACCTGTCCCGCCATCCGCCCCACCAGCGCATTCACAGCGGAAGTTTTGCCCGCAGAACCGGTGCCGAAAACAACTACTCGAACGCTGCCCCTCGCCATGCTAGCTTCAATTTCGCGGGCTCTCAACAGCAAAGCTTGCCGCGCTACTTCATCTTGAATGCGATCGACTTGTTGCCGAATTGCTTTAAGATTTTCCGAAGCAGCTTCACTTTTCACAACAGGAATCTTCGGAGTAATCGGCCGTTTTCCCTTAACTTTCTGGGGGCGTTGCAGCAGCCTAAAATAGTAAACCAGCGCAAAAATTAGGGTTCCCAAAAGTACAATTATCAGGAAAATCAGCAAATTAGCCAGCAGCGGAGAAGCAGACCACGCAACTTGACTGTAAAGCCCTGTTAAGGAACTCACCAGCCCAATAATCAGCCCCAGGGCGAGGCAGAAAGCAGCAATTAAGGTTAACAGGCGCGGCAAAGGCATGAGGGGAGTGGCAAATAAAAGGGTTATACTTTGATTTTTACATTACGCCGATCGTCATCAGTCATGGCAAATCTAAAATCTAAAATCTAAAATCTAAAATGGCCGAGCGCCCGATGGTACTGCGCGAACCCGCAAATCCCGATTCTGTCGCACTGCGGGCGCGATTTGCGGGGTTTTAGTGGTAGCGGGTGCAGATAAAGTGCGATCGCGCCGGAGTCTGCAATTGTAGCTTGCACGAGAACTTAGGATCGCGAATTAAATAACTTACAATTTTAATTGTTATTGTGGGATGGGCGTCCCGCCCGTCCTTTTTGGAC
>NZ_JAUBUB010000115.1:11989-18702 GCF_036705265.1 Microcoleus sp. B4-C2 | reverse complement strand
ATGACTTACAATTTTAATTGTTATTGTGGGACGCACATCCCACAATCTTGTGGAAGTTATTTAATTCTCATTCCTTATTTTACCGCACTGCTAGATATTAGAGGTTTTTTAGCATAAAAGAGTGCGATCGAGAACCAGCTAAAAAACCCATTCTCGATCGCACTTCCAGATACATTCAGTCAACCACAGTCGAGAGGTAGCAGCAATTAGCCGCCATTTTCGACTAATTAGTAGTCTGAGCTTCCACCAATCTTTGCTTGAGTTCTTCCAGAGCACTCGCCCAGCGCGGATCTGGCTGCACCGAGCCGGAATCAGCGCTCGACACCGTTGTTGCTGACTGATTGCGGCGAGACTTGTTGTTGTCACCCCGACGGCGATTGCTTTTGCTGGAACCGCCTCCACCTTGGCTAGGGGGAGCCGAGCGCTGCTGTTGCTGCGGCGCAGGCACAGGCATGGGCACAGACGCCGATGCCGACACCAACTGCGGTGACTGCGGCGACTGCTGCTGATCGTCTTCGCCCTTCTCAGATTTACCCTTAGAGCGGGGCAATGCCTTCTCTATTTTCAGCGGGTTTTCTTTGAACATCAAGCCGTTATATTTCTCAATAACTTGGTCGGCTTGTTCGTCGGTTAGCACCGTCACAAAACCAAATCCTCGGCATTTTCCAGTTTTGCGGTCTGTAATTACCTTGGTGGTAACAGATTCGCCCTCCGGTGCAAAAACTTCTTGCAATTCTTGGCGATCGAGTTCCTTGGGTAGATTGCCAACATAAAGACGAATAGACATGAAAAATTCCTCCCGACTTGGATTTTAATTAATTTGCTCGAACAGAATTACCTGAAGTCAACTGAATATTGACTTCAGGCAAACACCACATAACCGGAGAATTGGCGCATTCCTCCCACCAACCTTGACAGCTCCCCCCACCTTTTAGAACAAAAAGATGATTTACTCTGATAAGGCCGGAACTTAACCGCCGATGCAGAGAGCTTTTAAATCTCAGGTTGTTGTGTAAACTTTTAGTCATCACTCAAATGTTTAGGCTATTGGCTATTCTGTATTACTTGCTTCCGGTTTTGATTCAGAATGTTTATAGCCAGCGCCGTCTAGAAATTTATGTCCAAGGATGTCAATTGTAAGCGATCGGAATGCCAGTATTCAGTTTAATACAGTGATGGATAAAATGGCTAACATTTTTTCAGCCAGTAATCTTACCTCGATCCTAATCTCGCTCCTAATGCTGAGAACTACTCATTTACCCACTATCCCTTAAATCCGGCCCGGCAGAGTCCGAGCATTCTTTAAAGGTATCACAGCCTTGGTAACAGAGCTAGTTATTTAGGAAGATTTCAGTCTGTATTTAACGGAAACCACATCTGAATCACTTTTGAGAATTCATCCCGCACAGCAAAAATAGCGATCGAAAAAAAACAGCCGACAAGCGGCTGGCTGTACTTGCTGTGTTGGGATGTTGACAATTTTTACGCAATGCCTTAAGGGATTTTAGCCAACTGAAGTTATCGCGCTGTTTGATTCAATCCAATTTATGTAAACTAATGTAACAGACCGCTGGCAAAAAAGCAACTTTTCTTTACGAAGGAAGTTCGGCAACGAGCAATGTACGGGATGTAACGGATGTAACGGATGTAACGGATAGACTGTAGGGTGCGTAGGGAGCAACTCCAGAATCCGATCGCCAATCCCCTGTTTAACTCAACACCGATCGAGGCTGCCCGTTGAGACCGATTCACCTGAGAAGTTGCACCATTCTCAATAAGCTTTTTATGAACAGGCAAGATGCCTGTTCCACAAAGAGTGAATTTTCTTGTGGAACAGGCATCTTGCCTGTTCCTGAGAATGGTGCAAGATGTGAGATCCACCCCACAATCGAATAACTATTCCTCATCTTGGGCCCTGGATAATGATGTATGCGCCCCAAATAGCAGCAGCAAAGGCCAAAACCGCAGACCAAATCGGATGTCCGCTGTCACTAACCCTCCCTCCTTGACTGCGGAGACTTTCAAGGTCGATCGCCACAGTAGCACCCCGGCGCAGCCAACCAGTCGCCACAACAGATGTTCCGATCAAATCGCTAGGGCGAGTAGTCTCTTTGAACAAAAATGGCCACAAAGAGCCAATGTAGCCAAACCTCGAAACATAGTGCAACCTCACCAAACCCGTCGCCGTTTGCAAAATCAAATCTTGTCCCAGCCAATTACTCATATCCGATCGACCCAAAAGTTGCCCTTCCAGCCGCACCGGTTCAGCATCCAGGGGCAAACTATCGGGATTTGACAAAATTTCCGGCAAACTCGGCGAAGCGGTTTCTCGCGGTATAATATCCGGGAAGAAATAATTGATCCGCATCAAAGTACCGATGCTAAATCCGATCGGCAAACAGCCCCAAAGAATAGATCGATCGCCCCAAAGCCAATCCAACTGCCAGATACTCGTCCTCGAAAAAATCCCGCCAATCAGCCAAAGCACTCCGACTATCGCCAAACTCATCGGAATTCCAAAAAACGGCGCACCCTGTAAAAATAGTTTTGAGTCTTTAAATTCGATTATTGACTTAAACAGAGACAATTTTCCTTTCCTGGGTTGTTCTTGCACTCCCGCGTTTGCCAAATCTAACTCTGTCTCTAGCTTCCAGAATTGAGCATAAAGAGCCAACAGCTTCAAACGCTCTCCTAGCAAAGGATGCGCGCGGTTAACCGTCAACCAATTGCGCTCCCGATTGCTGACATCCCACAGCAAAATCTGTTCCAGCGGCGCGTGTAATGCAGCAGAACCAAGGCTTACAGCCTGTCCAACACCTACGGGTAACAATAGATCGAAACTTTCGAGGAAAAAGCTAGTTTGTTTTTGCTGCTCGATATTAGCAGCAATGCCGATCGCAATTTTACCCAGTGCCCGCGTCAAACCGTTAGGATTACCCGTAATTTCCGCAGCAGTGCGATCGCTAAAATATACTCGTCGGCGCGACACCCACAACATCGGCCAGCGCAACAACTTATAAATCCCGTAACTGGTAGCAGAAATTGCAGCGGCCACAAATTTGACAGCAGAACGCAAAAACTCGATCGTCATTAAATCACACAACCGCTCTTGCCAGTGCGCCACCTGCCAATAAATCAAGTAAGGAATCTGAGTCACCAGCAGCGCCAGCGACATCGGCGCAAAATCCCAGTGAGATATATGGCCCAACTCCCGCGCGAAAATAGTGGCAATTTCATCATCCGTCAATTGTTCCAATAGCCCGCGACTCACAGCAATCCGAGCAAAACGGGGCAAACAGCCGTAACTGAAAGCTACAGGAACGTTCAGCGGCAATAGTTTCAGCACCGGCACCGACATATTTTGCTTGGTACAATAACTTCGCAGTACCCGACTAGCTTCCTTGCTGTGCTTGGATAAAACTGACCCGCGCAGAGTTTCGATGCCGCAAAACAGTTTCAGCAGCGCGTCTATCAGCCAAGGAGACGAGGCCAAAAGCAATCCAAAAACCATCTGAACAAACGGAGTTGGATCGCGGTAAAAAAGCTGAATCGGCGCGAAAATAGGCAGTCTACTGAATATGTAAAGCTGAACCAACAGAGAATTAGTGTTTGTCAGCAGGAATTGCAGGATAAACCGGGCTAGGAAAAATAGGGCGATCGCACTTGCAACGGCTTGCACCCGAAACTCCAGCAACTTCAGCGGTTTGAGGGGGCGCGGGCTTTTGGCGCGCCCTGCTTCGCGCCAAGTGAGTTGGTAAGTATCTGGGCTGGCGACTCCGGGGATATCTGTTGGGGAACCGGAACTATTTTCGCCGCTAATTTCTGTATCGGGTGCGGTTTCGGTCGAGTTTTCCGGTTCAGAAGTCTGGCTTGTGGGGGGTGGAGGTGGCGGGGAAATCGGTTGCGATTTGGCGTTTCCAGGCGCTGCAGTCGGCTCTAAAGGTAAAAATCCTGTTTTTTTGTCTGCGGTCGGTCGTAGCGAAGCGGGGCGTAAGCCATCGCCCCCAATCGATTTTTTCGGCGATTTTGTTCCGGCATCAAAGGCGACAAAGCCTGTTTCGGGGGGAGTTCCTGCGGATTTTGGTTTATTTTCCGGTGGTTTTGGGGGGCGAGGGGGGGTTAATTCTGTTAAAACGCGATCGGCCCAAGTTTTGACTTGAGGGTTGGGACTTTTGGCGAGGGAAGAGCACAGGGCGATCGCCTTTTTCAGATTACCGGTTGCTTTGTACGCAGTCACTAACCCCATCTGCGCGCGGATTCCCGACGGCCCATTGGCGGCGGTTTGGGTAACGGATTCTAAAAGGGCGATCGCGGTGGGGTAATCCTGCTGTTTCAAAGCTGCTAGCCCAGCCTCTAGAGACTGTTTTGCAGATGAATCCGCCGGATTTGGATTAGTGGGAGGTGCCATGACTGTGCTTTCGCTAGCGTCCTTTCTAAGATAGCTTGGCTGGTTGATCGATAGCTGTTCTAACACAGCTCTATTTCTCTGTCACCAGTTGTTGCAGTTTCTTCGGCGGTTGAAACCGCTTAGTAGTCAAACTTTCGGCCACTCCAAGCGGACGATCGTTGCGATCGGGCAGGAGTTTAAACCCCTCCCTCAAAGCTAAAGTCTTCGCTATGAAGACTGAATATTTATGCTAAATCCGGGTTAAATACTTCCTTTATCTCTTAGTCCGCGAAGGCGGACTTTGTTTGACAAGAAGCGATTTCAATCGCCGATTCAATCTAATTTTTGCTTATAATTAAATTAACACCTCACCTGCACACTTATGCCAATTGACGACGAAGATTTTGAAAGCGAATCTATTAGCGGCGATCGCCAATTGCAACTATTCACAGACAGGCACGAATTTACCCGCCGATTTGCCTTTTATTTAAACGAAGACCCGCCCCGCGAACAAATTTTGTATTTTTACGGCGATGGAGGCAACGGCAAGTCATTGCTGCTCAAACACTTGCAGGTTAACTGCTGCAAAAGATTTTCGCCGCAGGTTTGGCAACAATTGCGCGCACTCCCAGAATCACAAGCCGCCCAAGTTGCTGATTTTGTCCGCTATGCTGAACCTAAAACCTATACTCCCATACCCGTAGTCAGGCACGATTTCGGATTGATACCGATTAAAGAAGATAAACCGCAAGATAGATTTTACGGCTTGCTGATGTTGCGGCGCAATCTGGCAGAAGCAGCAAAGAATTATAAATTTAAGTTTCCCAATTATGACTTTGCTTGCTTTTGGTATTTGCTGAATAAAGGCGAGTCTGACGCAACTCTCAGCCAACTTTTCCCCGATGATGTAATTCAATTGGTGACACCTGCCATTGAAACTTTTGCGGAATTTCCGGTGGTGGCGCAAGCTGTAGCCGTGATTAAAGGCATAGTTAAATTGAGCGGCATTAAGGGAGCGATGAAATTAATTCAAACTCGCCTGGGTGTCAGCGACGAAAAGGCGGATGAAATTCGCCGCAAAGATATTGATACTGAATTAATCGACTGTTTGCCGAAATTGTTTGCAGGTGATTTGAATGCGGCAATGGCTGGCAGAAACAAACCCGAACGCCTCGTCATGCTGTTCGATACTCACGAGAAATTGTGGGATGAAAAACGCACTTCTCAGGGAATAAATTTTTGGTATCAAGATGAGTGGTTTCGGCGGTTGCTGAGGGCGCTGGATTTCAAAGCGGGGATTGTGGTTGCGGTGGCGGGGCGAGATTGTCCTGTCACACAACTGCGGTGGCCGAATGCGTCGAAGTTTCCGATTCCCGAAGATTATATAGAGAAACAATTGGTTTGGCATTTGTCTCCCGCCGATGCTAGGGATTACCTGCACAAAGTCGAGATTGACAAGGCTGATTTGGCTGAGGCTGTGATTAAATATGCCAGCGTCAATCCTGATGAGAGTTGGGATAATTTGCAGGTACATCCGTTTTATTTGGGTTTGTGCGCGGATGTGGTGCTGGCAGAAAGAAAGCGGGGAATTGAGTTGCTGTCGTCGGATTTTGCGCGGGTTCCGAGGTTGGAAAATAAGACTGCGGAGTTAACGGATCGGTTGCTCAGTTATGTAGATCGCGAAGTGCGATCGGCGGTGCATTCGCTGAGTGCTGGCCGCGCTTTTGATGAGGATTTGTACAGAAAATTGGGAGCAGGCTGTCACTTCCAGGCAAGTAGTGCAAATTTTGAGATTTTGACGAGTTTTTCTTTTGTGTGGAAAGAGCCGCAGCGCGGTGAAAAGTGGTATCGAATTCACGATTTATTGCGGCGCTTGGATGCGGATAGGGATAACGATAAAACTCGCAGAGCTCATGAAGTTTTAGAGCAGCATTACCGGGAATTGGGGAATGTGGCTGAGGCAATTTATCATGCTAATCGCTTGGATTGGGAGCGGGGTGTGAAGGAATGGGCAGAGGTGTTTCATAAAGCTTTGGAAAAGAGTCGCTATGAGGAATGTGAGTCTCTGCTAGGAGTTAGAGATGAGTTGCGGTTTAAAAGTGATTTTGGGCTGGGCGGAATTTCATTATTGGAGGGAGATTACTATGCTAATTTGGCTCGACACGCAGAGGCAAAACAGGAATATTTCGAGGCAGTTGCAGCTTGCGATCGTGCATTGATAAAAACTCCTGAAGATCCTGCTACGCTCAACGGCAAAGGGATGGCGCTGCGAAGTCTCGGTGATTTGCAGGCAAACCTAAGTGAGTTTGAGGCTGCCAAACAGTCT
>NZ_JAUBUB010000115.1:0-11889 GCF_036705265.1 Microcoleus sp. B4-C2 | reverse complement strand
TATTCTGAGGCGATCGGTGCTTTTAATTCTGCTTTACTTATTTTACCCGAGGATAACCGAGTTTTGAACAACAAAGGAATTGTGCTGGAAAGTCTGGGTGATTTACAAGCGAAAATAGGTGAGTTTGAGGCTGCCAAACAGTCTTATTCTGAGGCGATCGGTGCTTTTAATTCTGCTTTACTTATTTTACCCGAGGATAACCGAGTTTTGAACAACAAAGGGATGGCACTGGGAGGTCTAGGTGATTTGCAGGTAGAGCAAAGTGAGTTTGAGGCTGCAAAACAGTCTTACTCAGAGGCTATCGCTGCTTATAATAGAGCTTTACAAATTGCACCGGATGATGATTATGCTCTCAACAACAAAGGAAGTGCGCTACAAAGTCTGGGTGAGTTGCAAGTAAGGCGAAGAGAGTTTGAGGCTGCCAAACAGTCTTATTCTGAGGCGATATCTGACTTGAATTCTGCTTTACAAATTGCACCGAATCATATATCGGCTCTCAAAAATAAAGGGATTGCACTGCAATGTCTGGGTAATTTGCAGGTAAAGCTAAGTGAGTTTGAGGCTGCCAAACAATCATATTCAGAGGCGCTCGCTGCTCACAATTCTGCTTTACTTATTGCACCGGATGATAATGCAGCTTTCAATAACAAAGGGAATACGCTGCTAAGTCTGGGTGAGTTGCAGGCACAGCTAAGAGAGTTTGAGGCTGCCAAACAGTCTTATTCAGATGCAATATCTGCCTTTAATTATGCTTTACTTATTGCAACCGATGATAATTATGCTCTCAACAACAAAGGGAATGCGCTGCAAAGTCTGGGTGATTTGCAGGCACAGCTAAATGAGATTGAGGCTGCCAAACAGTCTTATTTTGAGGCGATATCTGCTTACAATTCTGCTTTATTTGTTGCACCGAATTATACCAATGCTCTCAATGGCAAAGGGAATGCGCTGCAAACACTGGGTCAGTTGCAGGCAAAACTAAATGAGTTTGAGGCTGCCAAACAGTCTTATTTTGAGGCGCTCGCTACTTACAATTTTGCTTTACTTATTGCACCCAATTATATCACGGCTCTCAACAACAAAGGGAATGTGCTTCAAAGTCTGAGTGAGTTGCAGGCAAAACTAAATGAGTTTGAGGCTGCAAAACAGTCTTATTCTGAGTCGATCGCTGCTTACAATTCTGCTTTATTTGTTGCACCGAATTATATCTATGCTGCCTATAAAAAAGGGAATGCGCTGCAAAGTCTGGGTGAGTTGCAGGGACGGATAAGTGAGTTTGAGGCTGCAAAACAGTCTTATTTTGAGGCAATATCTGCTTACAATTCTGCTTTACTTATTGCACCGGCTGATCTCGGTGTTATTTATAACAAAGGGAATACACTGCAATTAATGGGTAATTTACAGGCAAAGCTAAATGATTTTGAATCTGCAAAACAATCTTATGCTGAGGCAATATCGGTCTGCAATTATGCTTTAGTTATTTCACCGGAAGATCACATTATTTTTAACAATAAAAAAGGTAATAGCCTGCGATATTTGGGTGATTTGCAAGCACGGCTAAGTGAGTTTGAGGCTGCAAAACAGTCTTACTCACAGGCTATCGCTGCTTACAATTCTATTTTACTTATTGCACCGAATAATATCAAGGCTGTTAAAAGCAAAGGAAATTTGCTGCAAACTTTGGGTGAGTTGCAGGGACAAAGAAGTGAGTTTGAAGCTGCGAAAAAGTCTTATTTTGAGGCCATCACTCTCTATAATTATGTTTTAATTATTGCACCGGATGATATCGATGCTCTTTCTATAAAAGGGCATGCACAGTTATTTTTTGGTGCTTTGCAGGCCCAGCTAAGTGAGTTTGAAGCTTCACAACAGTCTTTGTCAGAAGCGCTCGCTACTTGCAATTCTGTTTTACTTACTGCACCAAATCATGTCAATGCTCTCACGAATAAAGGTCTGGCGCTGCGAGGTCTGGGTGAATTGCAAGAAAGATTATATGAGAGACAGGAAGCACTCAAGAATTGGCAAGAGGCGCTGGAAATGTTTAATCGAGCTTTAACCATTTCTCCTAACAGCTCTTATGTTCGCAATATGCGCGATTCACTGCAAGAATATCTCGATAATTTGGGTGACGATACTGTCAGCAGTTAGCTCGATCGAAATGAGTAAAGACGCGGCATTAAGGAGGAGGACGTGTCCAGTTAACTTAACCCGAAAGGCCGGCAGGGGTTTCAACCCCTGCCGGACTCAGGACAGAGCGTTAAAAGCCCGCCCTCGAATTTAGCTATTTAACCTTGCAGCTTACCGCCCAGATTGTCTCGGCGATGTACCGTCAGCCCGCTTCCGACGGATCAGCACGCTCATCACCTGCTTCGGATTAGCCGCACGCTGTACGGGACTCCAATCGCCCACTTCTGCAAATCCCAGCCGGTACAAAGTGAGTATGGTTTCCCTGACACCTTTGGGCGAACCGACAACCGTTAACAGCACCACTTCCTGTTCGCATACTGCTGCTGAGTTATCATTTGGGCGATCGGAAAAGTTGTCGTCAGGCACGAATTCCTGTGACATAATATGTTCTCCTGGTTTTGGGTTTTCTAGAAAAACCCAAAAACCCAGCCGCCCCGCATTTCAAGACATAGCAGGGCGGCTACAGAGGATGTTAAAATGCTCCGTTAGCCTCCAGACTGCTGATTCCAGTTTGGCGGTTAGCTGTCCATTGCTGTTAGCGCAGCTTTGGGCAGTGCAACTAGATTTTTGGGCGACGCGGGCTGCCTCCTCTACAAGCAAGCAACCTCTCACTTCAAAGCGTAGCCGCAGACGGGGGCCGCCGTCAACCGATTTTAGATTTTAGATTTTGGATCTTAGATCTTGGATTTACTCGTTACCAGCGTCAGCGGCTGGAAACCAGTTAGTGGGGCCGAAATGCTAAATTAAAAGTAATGTTGCTTTAGTACAACCATGTCCAAACGACTCACCATTGCCCAAGCACAGCAGCAGCTTCCAAACCTACCCCAAGAACTTATCAATGAGCCTATCATCATCACTCAAGATGGCGTTCCCGTTATGGCTGCAATGAGCTACACGCATTTGACTGAACTGTTAGAAACCTTAGATATTCTCACCGATACAGAATTCGTTGCCCAATTGCGCCAAAGCATCACCCAAGCACGCCAAGGCGAAACTATTTCCTGGGAAAATGCCAAAGTTAAATTGGGACTCTGAATCACGAAGAAAATGCGATCGAATATGAGATCCAGCTTACGCCACTGGCACTGGAAATGTTGGAGGCAGTCAAAGATCGACGAGAATAGGAAAAATTGCGCGATCGCATTGATCAACTAAAATTTGAACCACAAAAGCAAGGCAAAGCCCTTGTAGATAACCTATCAGGATTTCGCAGCATCCGAGCTGTTGGACAGCGCTATCGTATAGTTTATCAAGTCGAACAAGATCGAGTTCTCGTTGTTGTCGTGGGACTAGGGAGACGTAAAGATGGTGACAAAAAAGACATTTACACCATCTTAGAAAAACTGTTAGAGCCGTGATTGTAACTTCTTATATCCGGCGTATTTAAGCCGAATAAATATCATTTGTATGGACACAACAGTGTTGTGTCCATTGCCTGCCGTAATCTCACTCCTCGCTAACAGCCAAACCAGAAACCACAGGGGCGATCGCATTTAACTTCAACACAGGATGCTCCCCTTCCACCTGGCGGCAATTCCAGTCATTTCTAAACAGCAAAACCGGCCTTCCCCAAGTATCTTTCACCGTCACCGTATTAAACAGCCGCCCAACTTTTTCCAGCGCCTCCCAACCGCCGTCAACCCAACGAGCTACACTGTAAGGCAACATATCGATCGTCGTTTCCACATTATATTCCGACTGCATTCTGAACTGCACAACTTCAAATTGCAACTGTCCCACAGCCGCCAAAATTGGCTCGCGTTTCGACTCATCAACCGAGTACATAATTTGCACTGCGCCTTCTTCCTGCAACTCCGAAACGCCTTTGCGGAACTGCTTAAACTTAGAAGGATTGGGATTTCTCAAAAAAGCAAAAAGTTCAGGAGAAAAACACGGAATCCCTTCATATTCCAGTTTTTGCCCAGTGTAAATAGTATCCCCGATCGCAAATACTCCCGGATTGTTCAAACCGATCACATCGCCCGGATACGCAACCTCGATCGACTCGCGATCCTGAGCAAATAACTTTTGAGGCCTTGACAAACGCACCGTTTTACCACTGCGAGCGTGAGTCACGTTCATATCCTTTTCAAACTTGCCCGTACAAACCCGAATAAACGCCACCCGATCGCGGTGTCTTGGGTCCATATTCGCTTGCAACTTAAACACAAACCCGGTAAAGTCTTCATAAGTTGGCGGCAAGTCTCCGGCGCTGCTCTTGCGGGCGATCGGCTTCATAGCGTAATCTAAAAACGCATCTAAAAACAGTTCGACCCCAAAATTGCTCATGGCGCTGCCAAAGAAAACAGGCGTCATTTTTCCAGCCCGAACCAAGTCTAAATCGAGTTCAGTTCCCAACTCATCCAGCAGTTCTAACTCTTCTTTGAGCTGATAGTAAAGGTCTTGTTCCAACAAATCTTCAATGCGCGGATCGCCCAATTCGATGACGGTATCAACAGCAGCACGAGAACCGTGTTTAGCCCGCTCGAATAAGTGAATTTTGCGCGCCCTACGATCGAAAACACCTTTAAAGCGATCGCCCGTACCTATCGGCCAATTTACCGGATAAGTCTGCAACCCCAATTCCTTCTCAATTTCGTCCAACAAATCCAAAGGTTCTCTGCTGGGGCGATCGAGCTTATTAAAGAAAGTAAAAATAGGCAGACTTCGCAACTTACAAACTTCAAATAACTTCCGAGTTTGCGGTTCCAAACCCTTAGCAGCATCCTCCAGCATCACCGCATTGTCAGCAGCCGCCAGAGTGCGATAAGTATCTTCACTAAAATCTTGGTGTCCCGGAGTATCAAGCAGATTAATGTGATATTTTTTATACTCAAACTGCAAAACAGTAGAAGTAATAGAAATTCCCCGCTGCTGTTCCATCGCCATCCAGTCAGAGGTAGCGTGTCGCTGAGCCCGCCGCGCTTTCACAGAACCTGCTTCGTGAATTGCACCTCCGTACAGCAGCAGCTTTTCTGTCAAAGTAGTTTTACCCGCGTCAGGGTGCGAGATAATAGCAAAGTTGCGCCGGCGCTCAACAGCAGTTAGCAGTTCAGTTTCGAGTTCTGTTGTCATCAAAAAAAAT
This sequence comes from Microcoleus sp. B4-C2, assembly GCF_036705265.1. Taxonomy (NCBI): domain Bacteria; kingdom Bacillati; phylum Cyanobacteriota; class Cyanophyceae; order Oscillatoriales; family Microcoleaceae; genus Microcoleus; species Microcoleus sp. B4-C2. Next base: position 6,617 of record NZ_JAUBUB010000115.1, on the reverse strand, counting down.
CCGTAAGTGGGAACTCAGTCCCTTTAGGGCTGAGAGGGAAACGGCTCGGCGGTTTCAACCGCCGTGAATCTTTCCATTACACGGGGATTGCTTAATTCGGTGTACTTTTGTAATGTACTTTCAGTGGGACAATTACCACCTCAAACCTCGCAACCCGCTCACGCATAATGTTTGCTCTTTCGAGCCTCCCTTTCGGGGTAATGTTCGCCTCGCCAAGGTTATAAGAGCTTGTTAGGCTTGCAACACTGTTTCAGTGACCTTAAAACTGTTTAATTGCAAGCGACAGAGCAGGGAACTGGCGTCGCATTCGCCTGGTGTCGTGACTCAAATAACGTAGTCAATTAAGACTTAGGCTGGTCAGTACAGCTTGCTTGATTACTCTTACAAGCTCAGTCCCTTTAGGGCTGGGTTACTGACCACAAATTAGGTAGGGGAATCATCACCCGATCGCCATTATAGCCTGTGCTACAGTTGCTATTAAAGGTAAAATTATCAATAAAGTCAAGGAAAAGTAATATGTACGACTCTGACAAGCGGAAGCTGCTATCACTGGTGTGCCACGGGGCGATTTTTTTCAGCACGTTACTGTTCTCGATCGGAGCGCCGATCGCTGTATTGTTAGTATCAGATGACCCCGTTGTCAAAGAAAACGCCACAGAAGCCATCAATTTTCACCTTAATGTATGGCTGTACAGCGCCGTAATTGTGGCGTTAACTGTCGTCACTTTTGGTCTTGCTGGCTTTATCCTAGTCCCCCTAGGTTATCTGCTACACTGGGGACTGACAATAATGGCTATCCTCCACGTTTTGCAAACTCCTAACCAACCTTACCGCTACCCTTTTATTTTCCGAATAGTGTAGACAGAAAATCGCGCTTCACCATCGATTTCAACAACCCGATTTCTTTAAGCAGAAACCGGGTTTTTAATTGTTTTATAACTCACATTCGCTCCCCCAAACTGGCAAATACACTGCTTAATATTATGTCCCGTCGATTACCCCTAATACCGTAGGGGCGGGTGCACGAAAAATATCTGCCAATAATTGACAATCTCAAAAACCCGCCCTTTTAATCGCTCGATCGGACATGATATAAGTGACAAAGAGGGTTGATTGTCGGCGACAAGATTCAGTAAAACAAATTAAAAGTTTGCGAAAGTAAGCATCATCCAGTTGGGGATTCCAGAAAATTGACCTAACATCATGAGTAAAATCTTCTTGATCCATAAAACTTCAAAAATCAGAGTACAATCAACTATTAATTATGGTGTTTTCGCCCTGTTGCAGGGCTGCTGTGAACGCTAAGTTGATATTCCATTGATGCCGTTTCCCACAATATACTAACGTCTTTAGGTTATTTCGCAGAGTTAGGGCGGATGTTCGATCGCTCCGAACCCTCGTTTTTGCTTTAGCTGTGCTATTTTTGCATCTGGCGATCGTTCTATTGAAATTTTCCACCAATTCTATCTGTACCAAATGTCTTAAAACTTAATACAATATTTTTCCAATAAAAATCCCGCTCTTGTGGAACGGGAAAGCCATCAGGGTGCATCTATATATATGTCACTATAACTCATAGGGGGTATAACCCCTCGTAGCTTTATCGAATCTTTACAATCACAAAATTTTTGTAAAGATTGAGGTTTTCATTTGACTGATCAGCCGTTTTATGAAATTTAAAGGGAAAATGCTGACATTTATAAAATCCAGTGAGTTTGCAAGGACAATTGCGATTAAACCAGGATCGCGCTGTTTCTTCACCTTAATTATCAAAATATCAATAATGTACGATCGCCTGGTTAGCCTGTTTGGGATTGAAAACTAAAAATTCAGTAGAGTGCGTCAGCAATTAGCGAATCAATTATATAAAAAATAACGCGCTGCTGACGCACCTTACTAAACTTGAGGATAACGTTGTGCTAAGAAAGAGATAGCAGCAGCCCGATCGCCCAAATCGCCATCCAACTTCGCCGCCAACAAATCATCCAACATTCGTTTAAACCCAGGCCCCGGCTTATAACCCAAAGCCTTCAAATCGTTGCCATTCAAAGGCGGCTCAACATTCGTCCATTTGGTGAGATATTCCCAAATTTGGCGGCGTGCACTTCGCGGACTTTGTAGGGCGATCGCAATTAACACCGGCAATTCATAATTCCTCAACAGCAACACCAATTGACTCGGAAACTCGCACTTAGGCAAATTCTCTGCTAACTGATTCTTTCCGGCTTCCAAAACTTCCAACCGCTTAATACTGTCAGCAGGTAACTGAAGATTTGCAGCCACCTTGCCGCGATATTCCGGTGCTACATAAGCTATCAAAACTTCCAGCCGCATCTGCCAATCGGGAATATTGATAATAGGGAATGGGGAATTGGGAATTGGGGATTGAGCCTTGAGAATAGTTGCTTTTTCTTTTTCTTCCTTCTTCCCTATTCCCTCTTCCTTATTCCCTCTGACTCGTGACTCACCCTCAATCGTTAATCCGTGTATCCGTGTCAAAATCCGTGTCGTGCCTTCCTTCTTCCTTCCTTGCAAACACCGATCGAGCAAACGCAGTTGCCGCCACAACTCCCGATCCAACTCCAAACTAGGATGAATGCAGCGCAAAGCCTGCAAATCTCCCAGCATTTGCAAAGCAACTTTCCAGTAAGGAGCTTGCAAAATGTATTTCAATTCACTTTTCAGCCTAGTTTCCAAAGCCGGAGCTCGGCCATTTTCCCCCTGAATTCGGTAATAAATCCCGCTAGCCAAAGCGTTGCGGATGTATCCTTCCGTCTGTGGCTCAATTTCAAATCCCAACCGCACCGCAAACCGCACCGCGCGATAAATTCGCGTCGGATCTTCGATAAAACTATTGGCGTGCAAAACTCGAATTTGCTTCGATTCCAAATCCAGCAAACCGCAGAAAAAATCTAACAATTCGCCGCTGCGAGGAACACCCAACCGCACAGCTAGCGCATTAATTGTAAAATCCCTGCGGTACAAATCTTGGCGAATTGAGCTCGCTTCAACTTCAGGATTTGCAGCCGGATAAGGGTAAAATTCAGTGCGAGCCGTAGCGATATCCACCCACAGCGAGCCGAAAGCAGAGTCTTTGTGCCACAAAAGTGCGGCGGTTTGAAATTGACCGTGAACGTCCAAACGCGATTCTGGGTAAAGTTTTTGCAGCGATGAAGCTAACTCGACACCAGCACCGGAATCGTCGGAACCGCACTTTCCATCCACAACCAAATCGATATCTGTTAGCGCCAGTGTATCATCCGTGGCTAATAGTAAATCCCGGACTGCTCCACCCACAATATAAAGTTGCCAGCCGCGATTTTGGGCAATATTGGCGGCGATCGACAATAATTGCCATAATTCGGGACTGATGCGCGATCGCAACAACTGCTCAACCGATTCGGACACGGCACAATAAGAGAATTCTGCATTACTTCCCCTGTCTCGCGCTTTTTGCTGGTGCAATTCCCGCAACACATCAGTCCGAGTCACAATTCCCACCAGTTGACCGTTTTCCAATACTGGCAAGCGCCCGATATCGTATGTCACCATTAAAGATTCAATTTCCGGCAGCAAGGTATCTGGGGCGATCGTTTTTAACTGCGGACTCATGTAACCCTTGACGGGGGCGTGGCTGAAACCGTGGTGCAGCGCAATGTCAATGTCGCGGCGCGAGATAATGCCAGCCAGTCGATCGCCCGCATCGACCACAGAAAGCCCCGAATGTCCGTAACGTAGGAGGATACGGTGAGCTTCCCCCACCGAGGTTTCCGGGCGAATACTCCGCACTGGAGACGACATTAATTCGCGGGCTGTCGGAGGGTGGGGAATTTGAGTTTTGAGTTCGTCAGCTAACTGATTTAAAGTCAGCAGGGGGTCAACATCGCGGGTAGCGAGGGAAGCGGCGCGGGCGTGGCCTCCCCCGCCGAAGGGTTTGAACAATTCGCTGAGGTTTGTACCTTCGATGCGCGATCGACCGATAATAGTTAATCGATTGGAAACTGGCGATTCGGGAGCGATGTTGCGGTTGTTGTCGTTTTCGCTAAATTTATAAACATTGCCTAACAGCAGAGCATCGGTTTCCGTTAAATCGAGCAAGCGAGAAGCCAGCGAAGAAAGTCCCGGAACATAAGCTTCAGTAGACAGCAGCACCCAGGCTACGCTGTAACCGTGCAAAGTTTCCGATCGCAAATTATTCAGGGCTTCTCTCAGCAAATCTTGCAATTGAGGAGACAAAGCGGGTTCTACATATTCAGCTATTACTCCCAAACTCGCTCCCTGTTCCATCAACCAGGCCAAAGCTATGGCATCTCGCGCAGTTGCGCCCTCAAAGGTGAGGGAACCTGTATCGACGTGGATGCCGAGGGCCATTACTGTTGCTTCCGAAGGCAGCAGGCGGAAGGGTATGTCGCTGTTTTCTGCTTGATTTTTGAGCTTTTCAACAATTAATGTTGTGCTGGCTCCGACTGCTTCGATCTGCGTAACAGTAGCGGGGATGTCTGAATGCGCTTCTAGGTGGTGGTCGAAAATAGCAATTTCCCTTACTTGTGGCAAATCCAGCCACTCGGCGGCTTTTCCCAAACGATCGCGCCCGGAGGCATCCACTATAGTAATCGATCGAATTTGTTGCGGATTGACCGATCGGCGTTCAATCAGTGGGTACTCGTCGCGGTGTAGCGCCAAAAAATCCCGCACCGTCGGGTGACACCCGCCCGTCAATACGATCCTGCTACCGGGGCGCAGCACGCAAAGTCCCACCGCCGCCCCCAAGGCGTCAAAATCTGCTGTTGTGTGGCACAAAACTAAGTCCATAGCCGAAAATCCCGCATCTCTAACTCAAACAGTAGCAATTTCTCGCCCTCTGAAACCGGATGTGTCGATCGGGCTTTAAGTTAACCTTTCCAGTTTTCTGTGCTGTAACGAACAATGATAAAATTGATAAAAATCTTAAGAGCCGCTGACGCCTGTTCGCGCAACGCCCGAATTTGCCTGGGTTCTTTCGTATCAATCAACCGACAATTTCTCGATCGACTATCGGGAAACTGTCAAAAACTAGAATTTGGAAGATTTTTTTCGGTTCTGGGAAACTATTTCCGATCAACGCACGGTTATATCGAAAGGAGAAAAGATGTTATCAATTCTGTTTCAAGTCGTTTTACTGGGTCTGGTACTGCTGTCTTTTGTGATGGTCGTTGGCGTGCCAGTTGCTTATGCCTCTCCCCAAAACTGGAATCAGTCTAAATCCCTAATTTATGTAGGATCTGGTCTCTGGTTTTTGCTGGTTATTGCAGTGGGTGTATTGAACTTTTTAGTCGTTTAATTTCACCCAACTCTATCAAAGAAAGAAGGTAAAAGATAGAAGGATGAAGGCATTCACCAGCGATTGAAAGGCATTCGGCAGAAGCTAGGAATTTTTAAGACCGCGCGATCCTGTATGTTTTTGCACTTGAGATTCAGATGAGATGCTGCTGCTTTCTGACTTTTGCCTTCTCACAAACAAAAATCTAAAATCTAAAACCTAAAATCTAAACTAGAGCACTATGACTGTTTTCGAGGGAACTTTTACTCACACCGAATCTTTGCGATTTGCGATTGTCATCGGTCGTTTTAACGATTTGGTGGTTAACAAACTTTTGGAGGGATGTCAAGATTGTTTGAAACGCCACGGGGTTGATATTAATCCTCATGGCTCTCAGGTGGACTTTTTTTGGGTACCAGGAAGTTTTGAGATTCCTTTGGTGGCGCGCCAAGCTGCTCTTTCTCACCGCTACGATGCGGTAATTTGTCTGGGTGCGGTAATTCGGGGCCAAACTCCTCATTTCGATTTTGTGGCTGGTGAGGTTGCTAAGGGAATTGCTGCTGCTGCTTTTCAGACAGGGGTGCCGGTGATTTTTGGGGTGGTGACGACTGACACGATGCAGCAAGCTTTGGAAAGGGCTGGAATTAAAAGCAATTTGGGCTGGAATTATGCGATGAGTGCTTTGGAAATGGGTACTTTGATGCGCCAAGTTAAGGGTTTGGGAACACACTCTTACGATCATCGATTAACTACAGGATCTGCTGCTCAAGTGCTTTCGGGCGAAGGAAATCTGTCGCTCGCCCCCGATGTATCGTCGGATCAAATCCCCTCTTAAATTGGGCTAAGCTGTTACGCATTTAAATTGGAAATTCGGGACAGGCTAGAAGCCCGTCCCACAAAAGTTTTAGTGATTTTTGACACACAATTTAAATGTAGAACAGCTTAGCAGTATTTTTAAGCTCAAAAAACATCAAGATTTGCATCGGGAAAAATCTTAAGACTCTTGTGGGGTGGTGATTATACCCGCCCCCAAGGTAAAAATTCCACTCTGGGTCGATCGACAAATTAGACCAATATCTTGCCCATTGGAAATGGGTACTTTGATGCCTCAAGTTAATAGTTTGGGCGGCAATTTTGACCAATAATTTCAAAGGTGGTACCCGCCACGTCATTTATCCGTGGAATCAATCCAAAATCTAAAATCTAAAATCCTCCAGCCCCCGCATTTATCTCGCGCAAGTCAATTCTAAAATCTAAAATCTAAAATCTAAAATCTAAAATCTAAAATCTAAAATCTAAAATCTAAAATCTAAAATCT
>NZ_JAUBUB010000114.1:0-19147 GCF_036705265.1 Microcoleus sp. B4-C2 | reverse complement strand
TAGTCAATTAAATAATTTCCCTTTTTTCTTGTGGGATGGGCGTCCCGCCCGTCCTTTCGGGGCGGGCGGGACGCCCATCCCACAACAGTCATGAAAAGTGGATTTTATTTAATTCTCATCCCTAACCATATCTGCCGACCTATTTTTGATTCTCTTCATTCTGCCTTCTACCTTTTACATCAGAGTGCCTTCTACATCAGAGTGCCTTCAGCCTTCTACATAAGTGCCTTTTAGAAATTATGTTGAAAACCAAGCGCAAATCCAAGAAATCCAAACACAAGCATAGCGAAAAAACAACAGCGCTAAGCAAAAAAGAAGTAGCAGCACAAAAACGCAAAACTTCACAAAAGCGCAATGAATTGGTGCAGGCGATCGCCATAAGCTGCTTAATCACCTTTGCTCTCAGCATTCCCCTGTTTTTCGTAGCCGGCCCTAAGATTGCTATTGGAGGAGGCGCAGCCGCAGCCATCTTGCTGCTTTCCTACAAATACCCCCGTCAAGCTTTGTGGACTTTTCTAATTTACCTGCCTTTCAGTGGTACAATTACCTACGCAATTGGCGGCGGCAATCCTGCATTTCAAGTAGCCAAAGATGCTTTCTACATACCAGCTCTCATCGCCCTAATTCAAAGCTGCAAAAATAAACAGTTGCCCCTGTTCATTCCCAAACAAATGCTTTCTACCTTCAGCATCCTGTTGATGATGGCAATGCTGACTTTAATTTTTGTCAACGGGGAGATGCAGCTCAACCCTAGGGGCGGCGACAAACCAATTCTGCAAGGAATTCTCGGCTTAAAAGTATTGATAGGTTACATACCGCTGATTGCTTGTACCTATTATCTGCTCCGCACTAAGAAGGATTTGGTGTTTTTTAGTCGAATGCACATCGTTTTGGCGATCGTTTGCTGCCTTCTCGGTTTGATTCAGTACCTGTTGCTGCAAAGTGGAAAGTGTGCGGGAACCAGAGGCATGATCGGAGCAGAATTATATAAAGCAACGTTGGAAGCTAGATGTTTTGTCGGCGGTTCCTTGGTGTTCAGTCCAGAAGTCAAGTTTGTCCGCTTGCCGGGAACTTTTGTCGCGCCTTGGCAGTGGGCGTGGTTTTTAATTTCTAATGCTTTTTTAACCTTTGCCTCTGCCTTTTGCGACCCTTCCTTCTGGTGGCGAGTTATCGGTTTATTTGGCATGGCATTAGTATTTGCCAATGCAGTTATTTCCGGTCAAAGAGCTGCTTTAGTTATGGTTCCCGTTGCTACAGCAATCCTGCTAGTTCTCACCGGTCAATTAGTTAATTTAAAACGATTTATTCCCATCGGTGCTGGACTGGCGATTCTGCTGTTTGTCGGTGCAGCTATTAACCCGGGAATTATCGAGCAGCGGTGGGAGAGTTTTGTTAGTCGCTGGAATGCTGCACCGCCCCAGCAGTTTCTCTTTAATCAGTTCGAGCAGAGCAACAATTTTATCATTGACAAACCTCTCGGTAGAGGTGTGGGACGAGCAACTAATTCAACGCGAATATTTGGTGCCACGCAGCTAATTGAAACTTTTCAACCTAAGTTGATATACGAACTCGGTTATCCGGGAATGATTAGTTTTCAGATGATGCTTTTACACTTAGCTTTTCTAACTTTTAGAGCTTACCGATCTGTCAAGGACAAAAGTTTGCGGAGTTACGGAGCTAGTTTTTGGGTGTTTGTTGCCTTTATTACGATCAATACTCAATACTATCCGCTGGATGTAGATCCAGTGTCGGTGTATTATTGGGTTTTAGCTGGAGCGATTTTAAAGTTGCCCAAAATTGATAAACAGGTACAGGATGAAAAACAGCAGGAAGTTGAGTCAAATGAATTGCAAGTTCACCAGCCATTAAAGGAGAAAAAAATTCTTTCATCTTCCCCAATTTGAGAATTTTTCTGAGTGTTGAGTTTGGTGGATTTTTTCTTGTTAAGTAACCCGCTTTCGCTGCGGGGGAATGCCAATATAGCCCGCCCTGCTGGGTTTATCTGTGATCAAACCCACCCCTACAGCATATTGTGGCTCTTAAGTTTACTGCGGTTGCCAAACCGGATTGCCAGGATACAAATCTTTGTCGTTTGTCAATTTAGTCAATCCTGAACCGTCCAGATTAATTACATACAACTTGCTTTTTTCGCCTTCGGTTTCATTATATATAAAAGCAATTTGGTTGCTGTCAGAATACCAAGCTAATTCTGAAATTTGTGACGGTTTTAGCCTGGTAGCTAGTTGATTTAGCTGGTTGCCGTCAGCATTGATTGTGTAGAGTTTTTGATTGTTGAACTCTCCGGCGACGAAAGCAATAAATTTGCCATCCGGCGACCACGAAATTTCGTCGTAGTTTCTGGGTTTTTGGGTGAGGTTCTTGGCTGTCCCCCGGTTAATGTCGAGCAGGTAAATATCTTGCTGTTCGCCTGCTGAATCGCCTGGTTTATTGTAATAGTAAGCAATGCGGCTGCTGTCTGGCGACCAAAATAATTTGACGTTGTAAACCTGATGTTGCGGGTTGTTTGTCAAATTTTTGAGGTTGGTTCAATCGGCATTAATGGTGTAAATTTGCTGTTTCGGATAAGCGCCGAACAGGAAAGCTATTTTTGTGCGATCGGGCGACCAAGCAAGTTGACTGCCGCCGGATATATATTCGCCGGGAGTTTTAGTTAGTTTGGTCATTACCGAACCGTCGGCATTCATTTTGTAGATATTTTTATCCTTGACAAATGCTACTTGCTGACCGTCCGGCGAAAGGTAAAATTCTGATGAAATTTCTGTTTTAGGTGGCTCTCCTCCTACTTCCAATTCCCGAACTAATTTAGTTCCTTGGATGCCAGAAGTGTCGCTTGTATAAAGTGATTGGCTACCGGGAGCATCAGAGGTAAAACCGTCGCAAGAACGGGCAAAAACAAGTTTCTGGCTGTTGGAAAACCAAGCTATTTCAAAATTAGGTGCTTTGCAACCACCCTCAGCAAACTGTTTAGTTAGTCGAGAACCGTCAGCATTGACTGTATAGATGTCGCTGTATCCGCCAACGAAAGCCAGTCGCTGGCCGTTGGGCGACCACACGAGGGGACTGTTAACATCTATATTAGGTGTAAGTTCGCGGCGACCGGAACTGGTAGCATTGAGGGCAAATAAACTGTTTCTGGGCTCGCTGCCCCGCATCTGGAGGGCGGTAAACGCTAGTATCCTTGGTTTTTGGGCTGCGGTTGGGGGAGGGCTGTGAAGGCTCAAAAACAAGCTGATTAAGAGTGTTAGGGAGATGAGGGCGATCGAACTTATCGGCCATAATTTATGGAAGGTGAAAAGTTGCATAATTTGCAACAAGCTTTTCAGGGGCGGCCAAGATTCCCAACCCCTACTCCCCACACTCAACTGAAAATCTTGTGGAACAAGCTTTTGTGGAACGGGCATCTTGCCTGTTCCATATCGCAGAGGGAAATGCAAGTTAAAACGCATTTTATCGATTCCTCTGCTAATTTTCAAAGTGTTTGTCGGTCTATATGCCGCGACAGCCTCAAACTCTGTTTAATTCTGCCAATAATTAGCTCAAACATTTTTTTGCGGGACGGATTCTTGCTGCTGGGTGGCATCCCTAACTCGCAACACATTAAGTTCAAGTCAGTTGCACTCATTGCCAACAACTTTTGCCTCACCTCTTCTTCATTACCCTTCTTAGCTTGTAAACGAAGTTCTTCATAAACTTCTAGAACATTAGCCGCCGATAAATTAACAGGTTTATTAACATCAGCACCCCTGGGAATATCCGAAGTTTTTGAACCAGCAGAAATCACTCCCCGCTTGACTTGAGTCTCAAGCCGGGTTAATTTTCGAGCAACGTCCCGCAAGATTTCCTTAAGTTCGCCAATTTCCTCAACTAACCCCCCGCTTTCTTGTTCGGAAGCAGCCAAAATTTCTTTTTTACTCATTTCAGATACTCCTCACACTCGCGCCATAGTTTTTCAAATTCTCTAACTAATTCTCGCGGCAGTTCTCCCTCATTAATCGCCCGTTTTAGCCCGACGCTTTCCCGAATCGTCGATTCTAAAAATCTAACTTCTATGTTATTATCTTTGGATATCTCATCGCAAAGTCTCTTTACTTCTCTCATGTAAAACTGAACTTCATTTGTCAGCAATCCTCCATAGGTTTTAGCTTTATTCATAAATACTGCTATCTTGGGAAACGGATAAGGCTCAATCCGTTTTTGGAGCGAGTTTAAAACTAAACTTAATCCCCTAGAACCAAAATAATCGGGATTGACGGGAATCAATATTAAGTCGCAGCAAGAGAGTACGCTGTAGGTGAGGAGACTGAAGGAAGGCGAACAGTCAAAAAGCATCAAGTCGTATTTGGGGAGATTGGCAGAGTTGGCGATTTTGCCGATGAATCGGCGGATGAAGTCTTTAACACTTTTCCCCTCAAATCCATCGATATCCAACCAATACAATTCTTCAACTGAAGGGACAAAATGTAACTGTTCGTCAATCTGATAAATGGTGTCGAAACCAACGGGAAATTTAAAATTCTGTCCGGCTTTTTTAAAGACTTCTAGAGCGTCGTAAATTGTAAGTCTATGCTTCAGAGATTTTTCGTACCACTTACCAAACTTATCATCTAAATGACCAGTATTTTCGTTAAGTCCGATCGCCTCTGTGAGCGACATTTGCGGATCTAAGTCTAGCATCAAGACTTCTAAGTCGGTTCCTTGGGATATAATATTTCCCAGACTCCAAGTGACGGTAGTCTTTCCGACACCGCCTTTGAAGTTGATTACGGCTATTGATTTAGGACTCATGGCTGGCTTTGTTTGGATTTTGCTCAATTTTTTATTAAAACATATTGTGGCGGTTAGTCGATCGCGCGATCGTACATTAGGGTCACTAGGTGCCAATTGCTATATAAAAAGGAAAGTTTGATATTATATCATTAACTAAGTAGAAGAACTTAAACAAAACAGAAAACCCAGATACTCGATGGCTTTAAGAAATCGGGGATATAACAGAACATCATGTCACATCAACTAACTCATTCTTTACAACTGTAGCCTTTGCAACTCCCTACACGCATAACGGAGAGAAGGCAAAGTAATGCGATCGACTCCCTGATGACATATTTCTGTAGCCAATTTTTTTGCCGCTCTTTTAGCTAGTTCAATCCTCTCTTCTGCACTCATTTTTTTATCTTTATAATCAGTATTTTCATTACATTCTTGCCCTTCCATATTGTTATTAATGTAATAAAACCACGTTTCAATATTTCGGGCGGGCACAAAAATAGCAACTTTTTCGTCACGCAGTCGCGGATCTCTGTTTAAATTACCTGCTGTTTCGTCTAATGCTATATTTAAAGAACGCATTCGATCGTCCAAGCTATCTTCATCAGCATCAATCATTACCACTACAGCAATATTTCTGTACTTACGTGTTCTTCTATAACTTTTCATAAGAGCTGGATAATACTTGACTATCAAAGCATTGTTATTCTCAATTACTCTCCCTTTAGGATTGCTAAAGTCTTTAATTTTGCGATCGTCCAAGCCCCGGCAGATCAGATATTGTCTGATAAATCGCTCTTGGTCAATATCTTCACAGAGAATAGTTACTTCTGGTAAATCATCTCTACTCGTCATAAATCCATCCAAGTTCTATAAGCTTAGCAACTGATAAACCTTCTTCTTCAGTATCAGTAATTCGCCGCACGCGGACAGCTTCATTATCTCTTCGTTCAAACCAATAACCTGAATTGCTTGCTAAGTAATTAATTAATGAGGGGTGATGAGAAATTAACATTGCTTGTGCTTGATTTTCCACACAATAGTCCATCACCCTACCCCACCAAGGTTTTATTTCCGGTAAAGCCAGGAAATTTTCTGGTTCATCAATACACAAAGTAAAATTATCATCAGGAGAACAATATATTAAGGTGTATAGAGCAATTAAAGCTTTTTGACCGTGCGATAATTCATTAAGCCTATAAGCAGCCTTGCTGGGACGGGTAAAAGATGCTGACAAAATCCTAACATCACCGGATTTAGAATTTTGAAAAGAATCAAATCCTGGGATAATCTTTTGTAATTCCAGCGTTAGTTTAAGTATTTTACCTTGAGATTCTTGAGATAAATAGCTGTACCAAGCTGCATAGTTTGACATATCCCAGTTGGGTAAACTTGCCTCATTACGGCTTTCTGAACCCATTACAAAAGGATTTATCTGTACAATAAAAAAGTTAGAAATCCGTTTTTTGAACCATGTAAGCTTTAGATTGTCATGTCTCTCGTAAATCAAACCAATGCCAGAACGCGACCCATCAAAGAACGGAAAGAAAGCACCTTCACGATCGGGATCGTCATAATACAACCTAGCTTGGCCTACAGTTATACCTATATCGCCTGGATCAAACCAGAAATTAAACAGAGGTTGTCCGTCAAAAGTTAAGCTTTCTAGTCGCATTCTAGGAGGTGCATAGTCTCTTTGATGTTCGATCTCTAGGGTATATTTATAAATGCCACCATTTCCTTGAATATCCAATTCAAATTTTTGAATGTTTGATTTTTGCCATCTTGTTAAATCCTTGCTTGCAAACAAATCTGATACCCTATACTCTCGCTGTAAAGCTTGCTCGCCTAAAATAAATTTCTGTAGTTTTCTTAAAACCTCGAAAACGGTAGTTTTGCCCGATCCATTTGAACCCAGAAAGAGATTTAAGCTATCTACTGTCAATTCAAAATTGACCAGGCATCTAAAATTATTTACATAAATTCTCTTCAGCATAATTTTTATTATTGATAAACGTTAGGATAATGAGCAATTTAAGGGCAGATTATAAATACATTCGTTCTCACACAAGACTTTGTACTTGCAAAGCCAAGCCAATTAGTTATTTTTATGTCTTGAAATTGGTTAACCGAAAGGCTTCTTTAACCAATTCTTAGTTAAGTTCAACGGTGGTTTTCATGGTTCCATCTGCTTAATTGCTTCTCCAATTTAGATTTTCCTCATAATTACTCTGTTTTTACAATTATTAATATGGCCTTTAAATACAGTTTGAAGTTGACATTAAGGGCTGGCAATTTTGCCGCCAGCCCTCAAGTTGTTTTAGCGTTTGACCAACTTCTTAGAAACCTTCCGCAAACGAATTGATTGTGGTGTTACTTCCACCAATTCATCCTGACCGATGTACTCCAAAGCACGCTCCAAACTCATATCGACTGGTGCTTGCAATTGCGCCAACTCTTCACCGCCAGATGCGCGGTGGTTTGTCAACTGCTTCGACTTGCAAATATTCAGCTCCATGTCGTCATCTCGGTTGTTTTCTCCGATAATCATCCCTCTGTAAACCTTGGTTCCGGGGGTAATGAAAAACACGCCGCGGTCTTCAGCATTTTTCAGTGAATAAGTAGTTGCAACTCCTTCTTCAAAGGAAATCAATACTCCGTTGCGACGGGCGACAATTTCTCCACCGAGGGGGCGATAGTCGAGGAAGCTGTGGTTCATAATTCCAGCGCCGCGAGTCAAGCGCATGAACTCGCCTCGGAATCCAATCAAACCGCGAGCGGGGACTGAAAATTCGATTTGGGTGCGACCGGTGCTGCTGACGTGCATATCTTGCATTTCTGCTTTCCGCTGACCGAGGCGTTCGATGCAGCCTCCGACTGCTTCTTCGGGTACGTCTAACACCAAACATTCAAAGGGTTCGCAGGGACGACCGCCGACTTCGCGGAAGATTACTTGCGGTTGAGATACTTGGAATTCGTATCCTTCGCGACGCATATTTTCGATCAGGATTCCGAGGTGGAGTTCGCCACGGCCGGATACGAGAAATTTGTCGGGAGAGTCGGTTTCTTCGACGCGCAAGGCGACGTTAGTTTGGAGTTCTCGCATTAGCCGATCGCGAATTTGACGCGATGTCACCAAACTTCCTTCTTGACCGCAGAACGGCGAATCGTTCACAGAGAAAGTCATCTGCAAAGTCGGTTCGTCTACCTTGATTAAAGGCAGCGCTTGCGGGTCGTTGGGGCAGGTAATTGTCTCGCCAATATACGCATCAGCAAAACCGGCAACGGCGACAAGATTACCAGCAGAAGATTCTGGGATATCAATCCGCTTCAGGCCTTCAAAGCCCATCAATTTGGTAATTTTTGATTTGACAAGCGCGCCGCTTTCGGTGATTAAGACTGCTTGTTGACCGATTCTAATCGTGCCGTTGTGGATGCGGCCGATGACGATGCGACCGACGTATTCTGAGTAATCTAAGGTGGTTACTTGCAGTTGCAGCGGCTTGTTGGGGTCGCCGACGGGGGGCGGTACGTGGTCGAGGATTTCTTCAAAGAGGGGCTTCATATCTACCCCTTCGTCTTCGAGGTGTTTTTTGGCGTAACCGCTTAAGCCGGAACCGAAGAGGTAGGGAAATTCGCACTGATCGTCGTCAGCACCTAGTTCGAGGAACAGATCCAAAACTTTATCGACGGCTTTGTGGGGGTCTGCTCGCTCGCGATCGATCTTATTCACAAAGACGATCGGGCGCAGTCCTTTTTCTAGGGCTTTTTTGAGCACGAACCGGGTTTGCGGCATCGGGCCTTCGTTGGCGTCTACGATCAGCAGACAGCCGTCAACCATGCCGAGAACTCGTTCGACTTCTCCGCCGAAGTCCGCGTGTCCGGGGGTATCGACGATGTTGATCAGGGTTTCTCCGTACCTGACGGCGGTGTTTTTGGAAAGGATGGTAATGCCACGTTCGCGCTCGATGTCGTTGGAGTCCATGACGCAATCTGGGATTTCTTCCCCTTCGCGGAAGATCCCGGACTGTCTGAGGAGAGCGTCCACAAGGGTGGTTTTGCCGTGATCGACGTGAGCAATGATGGCGACGTTGCGAATGGGAAGACTCATAATGCGTCTGGAACGTTAAACGGATCTAACTAAAGATTTCTTAATAATTGTAGCGCATGAAGTCAAGGGCCGATCGAGCGGGGCTGTAAGATTGGAGTGCGATCGTCGCTAGAATCAAGATTATGGAAGCGCAACAAGCGTGAAATTGAGCGTTACACCACGCCTGACGGCAGAGTTTTTTTTGATCGGTGATTTTGAGTTGGCCCAGGTGAAGAAGGTTGGATAGGGGGCGATCGCCGATATTAAGATGAGGGTGCAAGTTCGATCGACTTTATGGAAGTACAACCCAGAGATATTCAGCGTTATATCAGACAAAATGGCACAGTTCCCTTTGCAGAATGGTTTACAACCCTGCGGGATGTTAACGCTAAAATTAGGATTGATAAAAGGCTTCAGCGGGTTAGCGGTGGCAACTTAGGAGACTATCGCTCAGTTGGCGCAGGAGTCTGGGAATTAAGGATTGACTATGGCCCGGGCTACCGAATCTACTTTGGACAAGCGGGATCTACGATTGTGCTTATCCTGTGCGGTGGAGATAAAAGCACTCAAGACCAAGACATTGTTAAAGCTCAGGAATACTGGAGAGATTATGAAAGACGCCAAAGTGCCGACGAGTGATAGTTATCATTCTTTTAAAATTTCCAATTTCAAAGACCCAAATTATGCTGCTGCTTACCTCTCACTGATATTTGAAGAAGAGGAAGAAGGCGATTTAGAGATGGGAATAATGCGAAAATCGCTTCGAGATGTATTTGAAGCTCTGGGCGAACCAATTATGTCTGATGAGGAGGCCTCATTGCATCTGGAAAAATTAGATGTTTTGTTGTCGCAGAATGGAAGCGCCACAATTTATGCTTTGGCTAATTGGCTGAAGGCTTTGGGATTGAAGTTAACGGTTGCGGTTGATGAAGGGGATAAAGGCGAAGATAAAGATTCTGTTAGTGCTGCTGAATTGGCGGAAGTTGGTAATGTTTGATTTTGGTCGATCGAGCTTGCTTGAATGTCGTTTATCTTAGTCAGGTAGCAATTGATAGAGGGATTTATTCAATGATAAACAATGACAATTTGATTTCAGCAGTAGGAGTAGATTACAGCAATCTGCGGAATTTATTAGCTGCCCAAAAGTGGAAAGAAGCTGATGAGGAAACAGTTTACAAGCTGAAGGAAGTTTTAGGAAGAGAACATCCAGCAGACATCTTATTGGCAGACATCAAAGGCTTTTTCTGCGAAGACCTGCTTACCATAGACCAACTCTGGTTAAAGTACAGCAAAGGCCGTTTTGGTCTTAGTGTCCAGAAGCGGATTTGGGAGATTCTCTACAAAGATTGGAATATGTTGGGCGATCGCGTCGGATGGCGCGCGGACGGCAAATGGATGTACCGCGACGAGCTCACTTACAATTTAAATGCCCCCCCTGGACACCTCCCAGTTAATATATGGGGTCAGTTCGGGTTTTTCTCTAAGTCTAACGATCGCTGGACTGTTGGCGGCAACGAAATACATTGGGTGTTTTGCTTAATAGGACGACCGCCCCATAGAGCGCAGCTTCTCTTTCAAAGGCTTGAGTATTGTAGTTTGTGCCAGACGGGAGCGCGATCTTCGGGGAGAGCGGGCTTTAAATTCATCATCAAATTAACCTTGAGTAAAAGCGATCGATTGCTTAACAAATTTGCCTCTGCAATCCGAGCGACTGTTATTTGCAACTCACAAAAAGTAGGGACAAAATCCGCTCATCTCCTCAAAAAGCCTCAATACACTCTTTCACCACACAATAAATGTTCCGCAGCAACTCCACCTGCAATTCTGACAACCCGTGCTTAATCTTACTTACCAACTTACCCCAGTTGTAGAGTTCTTCCACACCGCGAGACTGCCGAAATTTCCCCTCATAAAAATCTACCCAAAATATCGGTGCTTGATATTGGCTGATTCTCCAGCGTTTCCGCCACCGGATGCAGTCTTGCAGTGTCGGCGGTTCGACTCCTAAAATTGGCGGCATATCTGCGTAGCTGACAAATTGACTGATGCCAACTCCCACAACGTGGATGACGTAAGCCCAGCAGCGAATGTCCCGAATCTGTTCTGGCTTGACTTTCAAGACTTTGGCAACTGCTTCTTTGGTGACAAAGCGAGCAAGTGGATTTATTTGCTTGGCTTCTGAGTGTTGTGTTGCTATCATAGTGGGTGCATCATCTGATTGAATGTGTGCATCTGATTGAATGAGTGCGTTTTGAATAAGTGCGTCTGATTTAACTAGGTGTGTCTCATTTGATGAGAGTTTGTCTGAAAAAGTGATCGCCCTTTAGTTTCTGAGGCCAGGGGGCGATCGCCCTTTAATATCTAATTACTTTAAGGCAAATACTTGCCCTTTGTCAAGAATGGGATTGGTGAGGTTGCGGATTCGAGAGCTGGCCGCCGAAAACGGCTGGACTTTGACAGAGGTTGCCGATCGCTCGGGAGTTCACTACAGCACGCTGAAAAATTATGCCCGATCGCCCGGGTTAGCAACGGTTGACGTTACTTATCTGCAAAAATTAGCTCGAACTTTTGACGTGTTGATTGAAGACTTGTTTGAGGTCGTGGAAGAATAGGTTGCCGCCGGCGTTTCCTCAGTCGGGGATATAACGTTTATTTATATAGAACCTTATAGGTGAGATTTCACCCTCATGTCAAGAGGCGAATTAATAAAATTGCGAATTAGAGAGTTGGCGGCTAGGGAAGGTTGGACGCTCAAAGAAGTAGCCGATCGCTCGGGGGTATCCTACAATACTGTTAAAAGTTATGCCCGATCGCCCGGTATGGCAATGGCTGACATCGGTGCTCTGCTAAAATTGGCCCGGACGTTTGATGTGTCGATCGAAGAATTGTTGGATTTTGTCGAACAACAGTAACAAATTACACTTAAAATAAACCAGCGCTACCAACGCCAACCAGTTCGACCTCGCAGGGACGATCGACTGTAGGCCCAAGCAACAGATGCGAGAGTTGGCGGATGGGACGGGGCGAGGTCAGAAAGAGATGATATATTCTCAGCGGCAATTGTAGCTGTTCGATCGCCCATATCGATCTACAATTTGTAACGTTGAGCCTTATTGAAGTGCAGGAGTGGAGCTGGCTTGGATAACGCTAGTCTGTCAAGAAAACCCCCGCAAGCCTCGGAGCTTGTCGCCGACGAAATTCCAGAAGCAGTGCGAGATCACCCATACCCAGAAGCAGGGCAGAGTCAGTCTAAGAAAAAAGGGCTGATTTGGAAACTGCTAGGGTTGGCCGCCTTAGCCTTTGGGGTCAGCATCTGGCTGCACCTCAACTTTAACTTGTTCCCAGCCACCAGTCAGGCAGAGCAAACTCAACAAGACTCAGCGCCCACCAGTTCCGCGTCTCCGTCTGTCCCGAGTCCAGCTACCACCCCAAAAGTCCCCGCACTCCCAGAAAACCTGCTGGGACACTTGCCGTACCCAGAAGCACCAGCCAAAGACTTGGTAAGCGTCACCTCCGACGGTAGCGTCAAACTCCGCACCTCAGCAGCAGCAAAATATCAGGAAATGGTCAACGCCGCCGCAGCATCAGGCATCTATTTCGCTCCCATATCCGGCTTTCGCTCGCTGCAAGACCAACAGCACGTATTTTTTGATGTGAAAGCCGAACGCAGGCAAAACGCCAGCAAGCGAGCCGAAGTCAGCGCCCCTCCAGGTTACAGCGAACACCACACCGGTTATGCGATCGACATCGGCGACGGCACCGCCCCGGAACACAACCTCAGCCCCAGTTTTGAAAATACCGAAGCATTCAAGTGGTTAGAAGCCAACGCCGTCGCCTTCAGCTTTGAAATGTCCTTCCCCAGAAACAATCGCCAAGGCGTCAGTTACGAGCCTTGGCACTGGCGGTTTGTGGGCGACAAGCAAAGCCTCGAAACTTTCTACAAAGCTCATTCCATGAAAAAGTAGAGGGAAGAAGGAAGAAGGAAGAAGGAAGAAGGAAGAAGGAAGAAGGAAGAAGGAAGAAGGAAGAAGGAAGATTTTCCACATCTCCCACTGCCCCACTCTCCCACTGCCCCACTCTCCCACTCTCCCACTCTCCCACTCTCCCACTCCTCCACTCCTCCAATCCTCCACTCCCCCACTCCGTTGAGCCAAACTCGTGATTGCAATCTATCCAGGCAGCTTTGACCCCATTACCTTCGGTCACGCAGACATTATCGAGCGGGGATCTAAACTGTTCGATCGGGTAATTGTTACCGTAGTCAGAAACCCCAGCAAAACCCCTCTCTTCACCGTAGAGGAACGGATCGAGCAGATCCGGCGCTCTACCCAACACTTGCCAAATGTAGAAGTAGACAGTTTTGAGGGTTTGACAGTAAACTATGCTAAGATTCGACAAGCCAAAGTGCTGCTGCGGGGGCTCCGGGTATTAACAGATTTTGAAATGGAACTCCAGATGGCCCACACCAATAAAACCCTTCTGGGTGAAATTGAAACAGTTTTTTTGGCAACTTCTAACGAGTACAGCTTTTTAAGTAGTAGTGTAGTTAAAGAAATAGCCAAGTTTGGTGGCTCCGTAGATCATCTTGTTCCGAAACACGTCGCCCTAGATATTTACAAATGTTACGCCAGCAGGAACCAACTCGCATCGAACCCGACATTACCGGACGCGGCACTGAGAACGAATCACCTCAGAACACAGCCACCTTCGGAGATCCCACCCGAACCGCAGGAGTAGACATCCAGCGGGAATTGAATCGGCTTGAGGAAATTGTTCTCGACAGCCCGCGAATTCCCATGACCAGACGCACTCTGGTGGATGAAGAACAGTTGCTCGATCAGTTAGACTTGGTGAGGCTAAATTTGCCGATCGCCTTTCAGGAAGCCGAGACGATCATCCGGCACAAGGACGACTTGCTTCAAGAGGCAGAACTTTACGCTCAGGAAGTGATAGAAGCAGCAGAACAGAGAGCGGCAGAAATTTTAAACGATATGGGCCTGCTCCAGCAGGCGAAGATAGAGGCAGATCAGTTGCGCCAGCAAGTTTTGCTCGACTGCGAGGCAATTCAGCAGGCGACGCTGGCGGAAGTCGAACAAATTCGCTACCAGGCTCAAGAGGAATTGGAAGAGATGAGAGTCAGGGCGATGGCTGAATGCGAGGAAATTCAAAACGGAGCCGATGATTATGCCGACCAAGTGCTCGATAATATCGAGCACAAGTTGAGCGATATGCTGCGCGTGATCCGCAACGGGCGCGATCAGTTGGATAGTGTTTCTGCGTCCCACATTCATCACAACAACGGTTAGCCCACAGTGAACTCATTGCTTGAACATTTCTAAAAGTCTACCTAATTTAGGTAGATTTTTTTTCGCAGTAGATTTTTTTTCGCAATAGTCTCTATAGCAATCCTCGCATAATTTGTGAATTTCTTACTCCCTCCCCGAAACCGCGGGGAGGGTTGGGATGGGGTAAAAAATTTACGACTCTTTTAGGATTGCTATATAGCACTCCTCGCATCATTTGCATAATTATTGTAGGGGCAATCCCACGCCCGGTTGCCCGATAGATAGGGGGTAGGCACTCTTAGCACTACCCCTACCAATTTATCTGAATATTTAGGATTGCTATAGCTAGGGTTCACTGATTTGTAGGGCAAATACATTGCTAAGCGTGCGATTATCCTTAATCGAGATATAGCTGCGAATCAAGTCAGCCATTTTGTATTGTTCTGTTAGTGAATAGCTTCTTAAACAGATGATATCGCCCCCGAACATCCACAAATTAACATAATAGCTACGATTTCCCTCGCTATCTCCTATTTCCTCTAATTCCACCGCAGAAATCTCGCGAGTTGAGCATTCGGTAACATCATGAAGCCATACACCCCGTCGTTTAATGGTCATTTTGCTAAGAGTTTTATCAAAAATATATGTTTCATCTATCGCCCCGTCCAACAAAGACAGCGAAAACAACAGAAAGATACCTCCACCTATCCAATTTGATACTAAAATAATCTGCAATAATCCCATAACGATAAATGGAGAAATTAATAGCAAACCATCCCAAAAGCTCGCTGTTTTAATTATTAATCTATTTGGCGTTTGCTTGATGATTTTCATTATTTAAGGTGAGATTTTTAACAACCCTGTGAATCACTTATCTATTCGCTGTATGCAATTTTTACTGCACCGATTATTATTTGACACTGCTTTGGACGATCGCACTTTTGGTGTTGTAAACAGCCTTGACAGCATAAGCGTCGCCCGGACGTATATGTAAAGCTCTGTTAAAATTGATTAAAGCGGTTTGATAGTCTCGCTGTCCGTAGTAAATATAGCCGAGTTTCATCGATTGTTTGAAGTCAGAATTTTGAGCAGCAACACGTGCAGAATTAGGATTAGTTACAGGTGCAGCAGAAGTAGGAGATGGCTCTAAAGCAGGAGATAACTCTTGATTGGGTGATGGAGAAGTGTTGAAACCAGAAGGAAAAGAAGAGGGCGATTGCTCGTTATACCCCTGCTCTACATTAGATCCAGAGCCAGAGATTTTTACAAAATTTTTGCCATAAAATACTGAAGTAGTAATGCCTCCCAATACAAACATCAACAATCCAGCACATTGAATTAAGAAGGTTTTTCTAATTTTTTCATTGCTCCAATTTTTGATATAAAAAACCAATGATGCCAATGGGACAAGCAAGTAAAGCACTCCCCAAATAGTTTCCTCTCCAAAAGCTTGAACTAATCCCCAAAAATAGCCAACAAGACTTAAAACTAAACCTAGGATAAAAAATAAGGCGATCGCAATTCCCGGCATTTTCTATTTCTCCAGTAGATGTATACTTATTTTGACAACTGTAAAAGAGCGGATTTTCAACCTGAAACTCTTTCCCCTGTTTGCTGTGTTAAAAATAGATTAGCGGTGACAACAGTTCGATCGCGCACAGCGAATGTTAGGATTTAGGTTAGGAATTTGACTAGGAACTCGATCGCGACTGCCGCAAATGATACTCTCAACCCTCGATCGACCCGAAGAACCATTTGCACGGGCAAGCAAAGGCTGGGACATCCAAAAGCTTTACACCGACTTGGCAAATGCCAAACAACAATTCGCCCCCCACACCAGAAGAGGGCTGACACCTGTAGAAAAGCGGCACCTCTGCGGCTTGTTGTGCGGCTACAGCCCAGCCGAAATTGCGGTATTTCTCAACAAACAAATCAAAGGTGTAGAAGTTGACTTGTCAAAAACTTTGTACAGATACATAGAATTATTGACAAATCGGCCCCGAAATGCTCTTAAAAATTGGAGAGATGCGATCGACTGGCTGGAAATAGCCGGGTATAAAACGCAGCCAAAAACCTCAACCGGCGCCATCTTAAAAGCAACTCTCCACCATTCAGACAGGATTTTGTCTGCAGCTATCAGTCCCGACGGACAATTCCTCGCAACGGGATCAGAGGATAGTACAGTGAAAATTTGGAGTTTGCACAGCGGGGAACTGCAGCAGACAATTTTCGGACATTCAACAGCCGTATTGCTAGTGGCTTTCAGCCCCGCCAGCAAAACGCTGCTGACGCGATCGCGCGCGGGTACAGTCAAACTCTGGAACCTGCAAAACGGCCAACTGCTGAAGCGTTTGGCAGACGTGCACCGCCACGAATCCGTCGCCGTAAGCCCCGACTGGCAAATTTTGGCGATCGGCACCACCCGCGGCACAATCAAGCTTCAGCACCTCAACAGCGGCCAACGGCTGCAAGTTTTGGAAGGCTATCAAGGGGATGACATAAGTGCGATCGCCCTGAGTCCCAACGGCAAAATGCTAGTAGCCAGCGGCCTCAATGCAGCCAGCGGTTTCTGTCGCGCCACAGTCACTTTGTGGGAATTGCCGGGAGGCGAAGTGAGACGAACATTTGGCAGCGAAAATTATGTAGCGATTTCTTCCGATAGCCAAATTCTTGTCAATCATGGTGGCCAAAATATCAAACTGTGGAATTTGCAAACAGGGGAATTATTGAACTCACTGCAAACAGCAATTCGCATCACTTCCGCCGCCGCAATTAGCCCCGACGGGAAATACTTTGCAGTGGGGTGTTTTGACGGTACTGTTAGACTTTGGAATCTTCGCGGCGAATTGCTGCACACTTTAGATGGACATTCTAGCCCTGTGTCTGCGGTGGCGATCGGGCTTTTGGGCGAAACTCTCGTCAGCGGCGGAGAGAATGGTACTGTTAAACTTTGGCAACTGCGGATTGAAGATTAGAGAGGTGACGGGCCATGATTAAATTATTGGAGTATAATTGATTTAAGGTTTTTGAGAGGGGCCCAGACAATGAATGTTACCCTAACACCAGAACAGGAAAATTACGTGCTCTCGCAATTACAAGGTGGCAACTATGACAGCGTTCAGGAACTAATTAGCGAAGCATTGCAACTGCTAGAAGAAAGAAATCGTGCACTGAAACAGCAGCGTCTGGCAGAACTCAGACAAAAAATTGCTAGCGGCACTGAGCAAATTGCTCAAGGAAAAGTGACTGATGGTGAAGTAGTTTTTGCCAGATTGCAGGAAAAAATTCGCTCAATTTCTGAGTCTGGATTATGAGCAGCTATTCTTTCTCAGATGATGCAATTCAAGATTTAGATGACATTTGCTCCTTCTATTGCTGGCAATAATTACAGTTCGGCAAGTAAGCTTTTTGATAGGATTCGAGAACGATGTAAAGTCACGGCGGATTTTCCTAATATGGGTAAAAATTATAGCCAGCTATCTCCCAGCTTGCGAGGATTTATTGTCGATGATTACATCGTTTTTTATTACCCCTGAGAAGATGGAATTGATGTAGTTCGCGTAGTGAATGGATACCGCGACTTGGAATCTCTTTTTTCAGATTCGGATGAAGGATAGGACGAGCGCATTTTCAGAACTCATTGCATAAAATGTCGCCATATTGCTAGGGCGTCGGTTCAGTATTAGGAGTTGACAAAACAAACTGAAAATGATATGTGAATTGAGAAGCCTGTTAAATTCTCACAATCAGGAAGAAGGAAGAAACCTTATGCGCCCTCACTTATGGCATCCTCCAATTGAACTCTCAGAAAGAGAATCGTTGATTATCAAACGCATTAAACGAGCCAAGTTATTCACGTTTCTTCGACTGAACCGTTCATTTATATTTAATGATGAGTTTCAAGAAGAACTTGCTACAATTTTTAAAGACAGCACAGTAGGTCAGGGCCCAGTTCCTCCTGCACAACTTGCCTTGGCAATTATTCTGCAAGCCTACTTAGGCATTTCTGATGATGAAGTCATTGAAGAAATGCTCATGGATCAACGTTGGCAGTTAGTTCTTGATTGTCTCAATTGTGAAAGTCCTCCTTTTAGCAAAGCCACTTTGGTGAGATTCAGAAAGGGCTTAATTAAAAAAGAACTAGACCAACGTTTAATTGACCGCACCGTAGAAATTGCCAAACAAAAAGGTGGATTTGGCTCATCTCAACTTAAAGCGGCTTTAGATTCCTCCCCGTTATGGGGAGCCGGGAAAGTCGAAGATACATATAATCTATTGGGTCATGCTTTGCGGAAAGCAGTAAGCATGATAGCTGCTGTGCAGGGGCGGGAGCCAGCAGAAATTGCCCTGGAAGCAGGTGCACCCATCCTTAATAGTTCCAGCTTAAAAACGGCTTTAGATTTAAACTGGGATAATCCAGTAGAGCGTCAAAATGCACTCTTAATTATCCTAAGTAGCTTAAATTCAGTGGAAGAATGGATGCAAAGCCAGTCTGATTGTGATGAATTTGAAGTAGTCCAAGAGACTCTGGATGTTGCCCGAGTCATTGAATCCCAAAATGTGACTTTCGACTCACAAGGCGTTCCGAGTTTAAGTAAAGGGGTCGCCAAAGATCGTCGCATTTCTATTGAAGACCCAGATATGCGGCATGGGCGTAAAAGCCGCTCTAAAAAAATAGATGGATATAAACGCCACGTTCTTAAAGATTTAGAGAGTGGTGTAGTTTGCGCGGTGGCGTTGACACGCGCCAATACTCCAGAATCTGCTGCTACAGTTGACCTAGAACGTGACTTGAAATTTCAAAATATTCACCTATCTGAGTTACATATCGATCGGGCTTATTTATCTAGTCATTGGGTGACACAACGGAATGATAAATTACAGATATTTTGCAAGGCGTGGCCGGTCAAAAATTCTGGACGGTTTGATAAAAATTCTTTTTTTCTTGACTGGGATACGCATTTAATTAGCTGTCCCAATCAGGTAA
>NZ_JAUBUB010000113.1:0-19314 GCF_036705265.1 Microcoleus sp. B4-C2 | reverse complement strand
CCAAAAAGGACGGGCGGGACGCCCATCCCACAATAACAATTAAAATTGTAAGTTATTTAATTCGCGCTCCTAAGTGGGTACAAATAAACAGAACGTTGACAGAGGACGCCTGGGTGAAAGGATCTACTCGCTCTCACTATAAATCCTAACTAAATCCGACCCTACTTTTACAAGATAGTATGATTTTTGGCGCTTGCTAGCTAAATACAATATTTCCTAACGGTTATCTTAGTCGATCGCCCAAACACTTCTATCCGCCATAATTGCCCCCTTCAAATTAACATCGGTCAAATCAGCGCTCTCTTTGTTACAGCATTTTTGGTAAATAAAACTGGTTTGTGAGCGTCGAGAGTGCGTCCTGGAATGTACGGAAAATATGCGGTTTAGCAGCGAAGAATTAACGAAAAAACCCGGTTTCACGTTTGCAGTGCCAATGCCCCTGTCCCACTTTCGCCCAAATTCACACAAAAACGATCGACCTGCAGGCTCGGAAGCTTGTTAAACTTTTGGTCATGCCACGCTATTGGTGAGAAATCGACGGCTAGCCACAATCGTCTGCTAACGCCCCCGCAGTGCTGGGCTGCGCGGCCTGCACTGCACACTGCACGTAGGTGAGATTAGCTGCAATCAACTTTCGGGATGCCGCTGCTAAAGTCGCGGCCGCCAATGTAGTTGTTCGTTTTAAACTAATTAAACTAATTATTTAAAGGAGTTGCACGTCAATGACACAATTGTGCTTATAAGAAATATCTGGCTCGGTGCCCTCTCAAACCAGGGTTTTTCGCTAGTCTGGTGCTATTTGTGAGTTAGTTAAGCCCATAGCAGCTAGGATCGAGCTAACTCACGGTTAAACTAAAGCTCGTCATGCGGCGTTGCCTCTCAAAACCCGGATTGAGTCTTATGGCGCATTACCGCTCCTCTGTATGTTTGTTCACCTGCATTGCCTGTCTGGGCGTTGCGTTCAGTCCAAGTGCCGACGGAGGGCAACAGGTACTCAATGCCTCTGCGCGTGCTGTTTCCCAAGAAATTGCTCAGGCGAACTCTCCCCCGGACGATCGCCAGAATTCCAAGCCTCTAAAACCGTCTCCAGCGCCCGATAAAAGCAAATCTCAGCCGTCCAAAACGTCCAAATCTAATTCTAAGATCCCGAAATCGGTATCCAATTTGCTCGTCATTTTGTCTCGTCAGCGGGGGTTCTTAATGTTGGGTTTGGCAGCAGTTGTCGTCACGGCAGCGGCAGTATTTATCATGCTCAAATTAGTTAGCAGTGACGAGTCAAATTATCCTAAGCGAAGACGGGGAAGATTTGAGCGCCACAACCCAAAAAACTCTCCATTCACTAATCCCGATTCTCCTACAAACTCGCACCAAATTAGGCCACAAGAGACTTCTTCTGGGGGACAATCGCTGTCAGCCTTGCCCTACCCTTTTGGTTTGCCAAAAGGCCACAGTATTGAGAGCAGCGCTCAACCTTTTATCATGGAATCCCGGCAACCAGAACCCGATGATGCAGCCGTCGAGGGCGATCGAATTAATTCCGACACCTCGCCCTTGGAAACTCACAGCAACGGATACAGCAACACAGGTTTCAACATTCCCGAAACAACTAATCAAACCGATTCCCTAGCGAAGAAGAAAAATATTGCCCTTCCCGAAACGGATCGTAGACCTCAAGTTGATATTATTGAAGCACTGATTGAAGATTTGCAGCAGCTAAATCCGGCAAAGAGAGGCAAAGCAATTTGGGAACTAGGCCAGCGGGGAGATTCCAGAGCAGTTGAGCCGTTGCTCGATTTGCTAGCAAATTCCGACTCCAAGCAGTACAGTTTAATTTTGGCAAGTCTCTCGGAAATTGGCATTCGCACGCTCAAACCCATGAATAATGCGTGGTCAATCTCGCTGCAAAATGAAAATCCCGAAGTGCGTAAAAATGCAATTCGCGACTTGACGCGGATTTACGAATTGGTGAATCAAATCAGTTACTTGTTGCACCGTGCGACGGACGATCCAGATCCAGAAGTTCAGGAAACTGCTCGCTGGGCAATCAATCAGTTAAACCGCCTCCGTCCGCGTTCTGGGATGGATTAATAAATGTAGCAATTTTCAAATAATTTGAAAATAGAGATTTGAGATGGGAGAATTTATAATTTAGATTATGTTAGAATTAGTGACGGCTGACTAAGCTGTGGAGCATTTAAACCAGTAACGAGGCTAGTAGGGTGCGTCAGCTAGAACCCTTACGCTGAAACGGAAAACCTTAGATGCTGACGCACCTTACGCAAGCCCTTTAAATGCCGAACAGCTTAATGACTACTGATATCATGTCCGATCGATCGCCCACAATACATAGGTCGGGGCGGGTTTGTGAGATTGTCCGTTTTTGGCAAATATTATTGGTGAACCCGCCCCTACAGGAATCAGGGTAATCGACCGGACATGATATGACTAATGACTAATAACTAATGACTAATAACTAATGACTAATAACTAATGACTAATAACACTTTAAAACTATTGTTTCTGTCAACTTCTGTCGGTCAACTCGGTTCGGGGTTGGGCGGCGGAGTCGAACTTACAGTCCTTAACCTAGCTAAAGAATTGCAGAGTCGGGGTCATAAAATAGGAGTTGTAGCGCCGATAGGTTCAGTCTTAGAATCAATTTCTGTAATCGAAATAACGGGTGAGTTGCAAGTAACCGCCCAAACACAAGATTACCATGCTCCTATTGTGATGCCCGCCGACTCGGTGCTGGCGAATATGTGGGAATATGCTCGCCAAGTTCAGGATGAATGGGATGTGATTGTTAATTTTGCCTACGATTGGCTGCCGTTTTATTTGACACCATTTTTTAGGACTCCGATCGCACATTTGATCAGCATGGGATCCCTTTCTGCAGCCCTCGATCGCATTGCCGAACAAACCGCCGCCCAGTTTCCTGGTACGATCGGAGTTCACACCGCTTCTCAAGCCAAAACATTCACCTTTGCCGAGGAATGTCAGTTGTTGGGAAGCGGCATTGATTTATCGCTGTACCAATTTTGCAACAAATCCCAGTCTAAATTAGCTTGGCTAGGCCGCATCGCCCCGGAAAAAGGCTTAGAAGATGCAGTAGCAGCAGCGAAAATTACAGGCATTCCCCTCAAAATTATGGGCAAAATGCAAGATGAGGATTATTGGCAAAAAATTTGTGCAGATTACCCGGATGCTCCGGTAGAATATTTAGGGTTTTTGACAACAACCCAAATGCAAGAGCAAACCCGTCAGTGCCAAGCATTGTTGATGACACCACGTTGGGTGGAAGCTTTCGGAAATGTCGCGATCGAGGCTTTAGCGTGCGGTGTACCCGTGATTGCTTACGAGCGCGGGGGGCCGGCGGAAATTGTTAGAGACGGACTGACGGGCTTTTTAGTGGAGCCTGATAGTGTAAATGGCTTGGTAGGTGCGATCGCCCGCTTAGACAAAATTGACCGCAGCGCTTGCCGGCGACAAGCAGAGGTAGAATATTCTTTAGCAGCTTTGGGCGATCGTTGCGAACACTGGTTCAAATCTATCACTGCTAGTAGGGTGCGTCAGTAATAATACTGGCCAATTTGTAGAAAGATTCGCTGACTGATGCACCTTACAAGTTTATGGAACAGCAATTCAAATCTATTCTCAAATTGAGTTAAATAAACTCTTAAGCGACCACAAAAAAAGAAAACTGAAACAACTATGGCAACCGAACGTTTAGTGCTTTTATCCAGTAGAGAAATCGAAAAAATGCGCCAAGCAGGCCGTTTAGCGGCCGAACTTCTGCTACATCTCGAACCGATGGTAAAACCGGGTGTCAGCACTTTAGAAATTAACGACGAAGCCGAACGCTGGACTTTGGCACGCGGAGCAAAAAGCGCTCCCCTAGGCTATAAAGGATTTCCCAAATCTCTGTGTGCAAGCGTCAATGAAGTAGTCTGTCACGGCATCCCCAATGCGAAACAAATTCTTAAAGAAGGTGACATTATTAATATTGATGTAACCCCTTTAGTTGATGGTTATCATGGCGATACTTCCAAAACTTTTTTTGTGGGCAAACCTTCACCGGTAGCGAAAAAATTAGTTGAAGTAACCGAGGAATGTTTAAGAAGAGGAATTGCCGAAGTCAAACCGGGTGCTCGTACCGGTGATATCGGTGCAGCGATTCAAGAATATGCTGAAGCACAGGGTTTTTCGGTAGTGCGAAATTTTGCGGGACACGGCGTTCACCGAGTCTTTCACACTGAACCAGAAATTCTGCACTACGGTAAGCGGGGCACAGGAAAGAAGCTCAGACAAGGCATGGTTTTTACGATCGAGCCGATGATTAATGAGGGTACTTGGGAAGTGGAAATTCTCGCCGATGGTTGGACTTCTATCACCAAGGATGGAAAGCTTTCGGCTCAATTTGAGCACACTCTGGCTGTGACTGATTCTGGGGTGGAAATTCTGACTTTACCGTAGTAATGATTAACAAATAATCTGAAAAACTCACTCCTAAATCAATAATCAACCATATCCCGTAGGGGCGGGTTTCACCGACAATATCTAACGATTATCAACAATCTAGATAAACCCGCCCGCCACAACCGATAACCTACATCAACCTGAAATTTGCATCGAATCCGAAAATGTAGGTTTGTATTTATGGATGGGTGGGGGCGGGTTTTCGAGATTGTCTGTTTCAGTCAGAAATTGTCTGTAAAACCCGCCCCAACAGAATTACGATCGATTCACCAAACACGATATAACTAATAACTAATAACTAATAACAAATGACTGACATAAAATTTCTGCAACCAGGAGATTTGCTCAAAGTAATTGCCCCTAGTGGCACTTTGCGAGAATCAACCAACTTTGAAAAGGGTGTAGAAATTTGGAAATCCCGCGACTATCGAGTTGAATTAACACCGGGTTTTGACGATCGCTGGGGCTATTTGGCAGGTTCCGACGAAAACCGCGTCCGACAGCTAGCAGATGCCCTCAATGACCCGGATTGTCGCGGTATTCTCTGTGTGCGAGGTGGTTTCGGCAGCACTCGACTTTTGGAAAAAGGAAATGTGGGAAAGGCGGAAAATTCCCAATTTCCAACTCCCGATTCCCATTCGCCGAAATGGTTAATCGGCTTTTCAGATATTACTGCTTTGCTGTGGAATCACGACAAATTGGGCATTTGGGGCGTTCACGGGCCGATGCTGACCACTTTGGCTGCGGAACCGGATTGGTCTGTCGATCGACTTTTTGACTGCATAGAAGGTCGTCCCTTACAATCTTTGCAAGGTAAAGGATGGGGCAGCGGACAAGCCACGGGGCCGCTGTTTCCTGCGAATCTGACGGTTGCTTCTCACTTGCTCGGAACCCCGTATCAACCGGATTTGACGGGGGTTATTCTCGCATTTGAGGATGTTTCCGAGGCTCCTTACAGGGTCGATCGAATGTTGACTTTGTGGCGGATGGCGGGGGCTTTCGCTGGGGTGCGGGGCATTGCTTTGGGGCGCTTCAGTCGCTGCGAGATTGAGCCGAGTATTCCCAGTTTTAGCATTGAAGAGGTTTTGCGCGATCGGCTGGGCGACTTGAATATTCCGATTGTCTCGGATTTGCCTTTCGGGCACGAGGGAGTTAACGCTGCTTTACCGATGGGAATTATGGCGAGTCTCGACGCTGAATCGGGATTGCTGATTTGTGGCGATCGATCGCAACTTTAGATTAGGGCTCAACGTCTATAACTTTAACATGAGATTTTGCACCCGCTAAATAGTCCCGTTAGGTGAGGTTGACACGGTTGGCAGAAATTACATTTAAAATGGATTGTGTATGCAAATGTCGGCGCCAAGAAAGCAAAAAGATTTTAAAATTTTCCAGAGGTTGATATGAGAACTCACAACTTGTTAAACAGTATTGCTGCCGCAGTCCTAGTTACGGGATTGGCACTTACGGGGATTTCCTCAAGTGCTGTTGGCGAACAGATACGGAATAACGATCGCATTGCCGGAGTAATTCGCCGCACTTCCCCGATCTACCGTTTTCGGAATATGTGGGTTCCGGGTTCTCCGACGGAAGAATTACGCGGCCAAGAATACACATTCAGCGCCAGGGAAGGCGACAACATTGAAGTGTTTTTAGATACAGAGAGAAGCCGCGGTTTTACTCCCGTCATGGTGCTATTTTACGGGAACAACAAACAAGTCGCTTTTACGCAAGACCGTTCTTTTAATTATCAAATTCCCCGTAGTGGCGATTATAAACTGTTAGTGTTAGCAAAAGATGCTGCCAGAGGCGGTAACTACACGCTGGAAGTTGCAGGAATTGATGGGGGCGGCAGACAATCTCGCAATTCGCGGGACGATTGGTACACGAGGCGAGATGACGATCGATATGACGGTCAATATGACAGAGCACAGATTCTGCAAGATGATTTTGGCTTGCGGTCTGTTGATTGTCGCGAGAGACGTTCTATGGTCAGAGTAAGGTTTGACGATGGTAATCAAGATTCAACTTACTGCGCTGTCCCGACTAGAAACTTTCCGGCGGGAGATTATTACTACAATTCACGGACTAGAAACTTAGATTCGGCGAGGCGGAATGATAGTAGATTCGATGCGGGCCGCGATCAATGTCGGGTAGTGGTGGGCGGAGTTTGCGTGACGAGATAGTTTCGATTTAATTAACCGTAGGGTGCGTCGCCCAGTAAAATCTACTATTAAGCTCGAAAATGGAGCAGCGACGCACCATATAAGATGAGCCTCTACAGATTTAACGATCGACTAAGCTACATCTTTGAGAGCCGATCGCGAATTGTTCGGAGATTTTTTGATAACGCTCATGCTGCCGTCGGTTTCCAGCACGACTGCTTCGATTTCTTCGATCGACGCGCTGCCCGTCCCCCGAATCGCCGCCCGAATTTCCGATTCACCCACGCGCTGCTGCCGCATCGCCACAGGCAGAAATTGGCCTTGGCTGAGCAGCATAGTAGGTTCGGCTTTGATGAGATTTTTTACCCACTTTACCCGCACCGCAAGCCACGTGACGATGAATTGCAGCCCGATGAGCAAGCCGAGGGCGAAAACGCCCTCGACGAAGGAAACGTCTTTTGACATGATGACAGTCGCCAGCGTCGAACCGAGGGCGATGGTAACGATGAAATCGAAGGCATTCCACTTCGACAGAGTTCGCTTGCCGGAGACGAGCAGCAAAAAAATCAGCACGAGGTAAGCGGAAACGCCGAGCGTCAAAATCCGAATTATTTCAAACCAATTGTCAAAAAACATATTTTTATTTCGCGGTTGTGATTTTGGGCGCTTTGCTGCAGCGCCAGTGCTAGATGCTTCGTATGCTTGAGGTCGCGGTCGCGGATTCTGTTAGTTTGCATTGTCATTGTAGCAAAAGGGTGGATGTGAAAATTCCCTATTAGCAAGAGTTTCACCTATTAAGAATTCCTTGACCGTGCCAGAAGGTTGCTATCGAACTCAGCCACTTTCCTCATCTCCCTCTCCGCCGATACATGAATTTTTTGTCAAAAAGGACGATCGCACAGTGGTAAGCTACCAAAGGCATTGAAATATCTAAGGTAGAGAAAAGTTAAAATGTCGGCATTAAATGAAGTTCCCTTGTTGTTGCGGGCAGCCCGCGGCGAAACCCTAGACCGCCCGCCTGTGTGGATGATGCGCCAAGCCGGCCGCTACATGAAAGCTTATCGAGATTTGCGAGAAAAGTATCCCTCGTTTCGCGAACGTTCTGAAATTCCCGAAGTTGCCATCGAAGTTTCCCTTCAGCCGTGGCGCGCGTTTCAGCCCGACGGCGTAATTCTGTTTTCCGATATTGTCACACCCATGCCGGGTTTGGGCATCGACATGGATATTGCCGAAGGCAAAGGCCCGATTATCCACGCACCCATCCGCACTCAGCAGCAAATCGACAACCTGCAACCGCTGAACCCGGAAGAAAGCTTGCCGTTTATCAAAACAATCCTGAAATCCCTGCGCGAAGAAGTCGGCAACAAATCCACCGTGCTCGGTTTTGTGGGCGCGCCGTGGACGCTGGCGGCCTATGCGGTTGAGGGCAAAGGTTCTAAGGATTATGCCATCATCAAAAACATGGCATTTTCCGATCCAACTTTACTACATCAGTTGCTGTCGAAATTTGCAGATGCGATCGCCGTTTACGTGCGCTATCAAATCGACTGCGGCGCGCAAGTAGTGCAAATGTTCGACTCCTGGGCCGGCCAACTGTCCCCCCAAGACTACGACACCTTCGCTCTACCTTACCAGAAACAGGTGTTCGAGCAAGTCAAAAAAACCCATCCCGACACCCCGCTAATTCTGTTAGTCACCGGTAGCGCCGGCCTCCTCGAACGCATGACAACATCCGGCGCGGATATCATCAGCGTCGATTGGACGGTTGACATGGCCGACGCGCGCCGACGTTTGGGCCCGAATATGAACGTTCAGGGAAATCTCGATCCGGGCGTGTTGTTTGGTTCTCAACCGTTTATTCGCGATCGAATTCTTGATACAATTCGCAAAGCGGGCCCGCGCGGACACATCCTCAATTTGGGACACGGTGTATTACCGGGTACTCCCGAAGACAACGTGCGTTTCTTCTTTGAAACGGCAAAACAAGCGGACAAATTGCTTGCAGTTGCTGCTTGAAATTGATTGCGAACTGGTTTTAGCTGGTTCCCAGGCTAGCTGGTTCCCAGGCTCTGCCTGGTGAACCCATATCCAGAGGCTCTGCCTCGCGTAAAATGGAGGCAGAGCCTCCGGATCTGCGTTACCAGGTCAGAGCCTGGTAACGAGTAACAACCCCCGACAAATCTCGCTTATAACCGAGTAGAGATCCCCCTAAATCCCCCTTAAGAAGGGGGACTTTGACAATAATCTTGTCCCCCCCTTAAGAAGGGGGGCGAGGGGGGATCTTAGCCTCAGCATCAAGTCAAAAAACCCTCTTCCCCTGCGGCAAAATGAACTCCAAAAAAATTTTTGTGACGGGTGCAAGTGGCTGTATCGGTCACTACATGGCCGAAACTTTGATTCAAGAAACAAACCACGAACTTTACCTCTTAGTTCGTAACCCCGAAAAATTAAAATTTGACTGGAAAGCCCGCCCCGGCATCCATATATTACAAGGCGATATGCGAGATATCGAGCAACACGCCGAACTTTTGCAAACAATTAATGTCGCAATTTTAGCTGCCACTGCTTGGGGAGGAACTCAAGAAGTTTTTGACGTTAACGTAACGAAAACTCTCCAGCTAATTCAACTACTTTCGCCACAGACTTGCCAACAAGTAATTTATTTTTCAACGGCCAGCATTCTCGGTAGAGACAACAATTTGCTTAAAGAAGCCGGGGAACTGGGGACAGATTATATTAGCTCAAAATACAACTGCATGGTGCATTTGTCAGCCTTGACAAATGTGCCTCCGATTACGGCACTTTACCCGACATTAGTATTGGGAGGAGACGCCGAAAAACCAGTCTCTCACTTGTCATCTGGCCTGCCACTTGTCGCAAAATGGATTGGTTTGATTCGCTGGTTTAAGGCAGATGGCAGTTTTCACTTCATCCACGGCGCAGATATTGCTAAAGTAGTTAATTATTTAGTTGAACATCCGCCGGCTTCCGATGAACCGCGACATTTTGTGCTAGGAAATCCGGCGATTACAGCTAACGAAGTGGTAGAACAAGCTTGCGAGTATTTGAATAAAAAGATATTTTTTCGGATAACTCTGTCACCTTGGCTGGCCGATTTCTTTATTTGGCTGTTCCGAATTCAAGTGGCTGCTTGGGATAGATTTTGCATCAGCTACCGCCATTTTACCTATCAAAATCTTGTGAATCCTGAAAGCATAGGAATGCCGAGTTACTGCGGCACAGTTGCCGATATGTTAAGAACTAGCGGGATTCCCGATAAAAATAAAAAGTAGTCCGTACACTCCGCACCAATAATCGGACGGGCTAGAAGCCCATCCCACAAGAAAGATTGTGGGATGGGCTTCTAGCCCGTCCCTAATTATTTTGGCGCTTCTCAAATCCCATCCCACAAAAAACAATTTGTGGGATGGGCTAGAAGCCCATCCCTAATTCTTTATGCTATTGAAGTCTACTGTTTCAATTTCTTTTTTGCCTTAGTCCCATGCTTTTTAAATGCGATTATCGTCAATTAAGGGTCAAATACGATAAGATATCAGCATTTGCACACTTTAACAGGGAACTGCAAGCTAAAAATTGCGCTCAATTTGTTTGTCTTAGGGGGTGTCACCCCTCGCCAGATATTCGATCGAGTGCAAGATCGTAATTTTAGCATTAACATTAAGTCTTGAGAGTCGATCGAACTCTCAAACACGCCAGCCCGATCGCAAGTTGTTTACTGATGTGAGGTTTAACATATAATGCGAGTTCTTTTAGTTTACCCGCTGTTTCCGAAAACATTTTGGTCTTACGAGAAAATCCTAGAATTAGTCGATCGTAAAGTGCTGCTGCCACCGCTGGGTTTGGTAACAGTAGCAGCTATTTTACCCCAAGAATGGGAATTTAAGTTAGTCGATCGCAACATCAGACAAATCACCGAAGCAGAATGGGAATGGGCAGAGCTCGTTATTCTCTCCGCAATGATTGTCCAAAAAGAAGATTTGCTAGACATCATT
This sequence comes from Microcoleus sp. B4-C2, assembly GCF_036705265.1. NCBI lineage: Bacteria > Bacillati > Cyanobacteriota > Cyanophyceae > Oscillatoriales > Microcoleaceae > Microcoleus > Microcoleus sp. B4-C2. The sequence goes on along the minus strand of NZ_JAUBUB010000113.1, from coordinate 8,660 downwards.
CGCGAAGCAAAACGGCGCGGTAAATCCGTAGCTTGCGGCGGCCCTTACCCGACATCCGTACCCGAAGAACCTCAAGCAGCGGGCATAGATTACCTGATTCTCGACGAAGGCGAAATCACCTTGCCGATGTTTGTCGAAGCAATAGGGCGCGGCGAAAAAAGCGGAATTTATCGATCGGACGGCGTAAAACCCGATGTTACCACAACCCCAGTTCCCCGCTTCGATTTACTGGAATTAGACGCCTACGACTCGATGTCAATTCAATTTTCGCGCGGCTGTCCTTTCCAGTGCGAATTCTGCGATATCATCGTCCTCTACGGGCGCAAACCCCGCACCAAAAACCCCCAACAATTGATAGCAGAATTAGACTATCTCTACAACTTGGGCTGGCGGCGCGGCGTGTTCATGGTAGACGACAACTTTATCGGCAACAAACGCAGCGTCAAACTGTTACTAAAAGACTTAAAAGTTTGGCAAGAAGAACACAAATTTCCGTTTACTTTCAACACAGAAGCATCCATCGATTTAGCCCAAGACCAAGAATTGATGGAGATGATGGTAGCTTGCAATTTTAATGCAGTATTTCTAGGGATTGAAACCCCTGATGAAGAAAGCCTGCAAATGACCAAGAAATTCCAAAATACCCGCAATTCCCTGATCGAATCAGTAGAGTTAATTGCGAAAACTGGTTTGCGAGTAATGGCCGGATTCATCATCGGATTTGACGGCGAAAAACCCGGTGCCGGTCAGCGCATTGTAGACTTTGCCGAAGCTGCTGCAATTCCGAGCACAACCTTTGGAATGTTGCAAGCTTTGCCGCACACTGCATTGTCTCACAGACTAGCAAAAGAAGGGCGGTTGCGCGACAAATCTGGCAACCTCAACCAGACTACTTTGATGAACTTCATTCCGACGCGGCCTCTCGAAGATATTGCCCGCGAATATGTCGAGGCATTCTGCGAAGTGTACGATGCTGAGAAATATTTAGACCGGACTTATCGCCATTTCTTAATGTTAGGTGCACCCACAGCAAAGATACCTGCAAGAGTTCCCAGTTGGATCGACTTGCGAGCACTGTTAACGGTGGTTTGGCGGCAGGGAGTCAAGCGCAAAACTCGGTGGAAGTTCTGGCATCATTTGTTCAGCATTCTCAAGCGCAATCCTGCAGTTTGGGATCACTATTTAACAGTGTGTGCTCACAACGAGCATTTCCTCGAATACCGCCAGATTGTGCGGGATGAAATTGAAGCTCAATTGGCTGAGTTTTTGGCTAATGAGTCTCAAACTGTATATCAAGAACCTGTTGCTGTTGAGGAAAAGCAAGTGCAAGCGGTTTAGGTTGGAGAATTAAACCGCAGATGAACTCAGGTAAACGCAGATGAATGTAAGATTGTCTGCGTTTATTTGGTTATACTTAGTTTATAGACTTAGTTTTTTAAGAGTATGGAAACTGTAAATATCCATCAAGCTAAAACGAATTTATCACGACTATTGTCGCGTGTGGAACTGGGAGAAGAAATCATTATTTCCAACGAAGGCATCCCAGTCGCGAAGTTGGTTCCGTTTCGTACTTCATCCAATCGACGAGCTAGTTTGGGGCAAGATCGAGGGACATTTGTTTTGCCAGAGGACTTTAACGATCCTTTGCCAAAAGAGATTTTGACAGCATTCGAGGGAGATGAAGAGTGAAACTCTTGCTGGATACGCAGTGTTTTTTGTGGTGGTTTGCCCAACCAGATCGATTGAATGAGGAGGCGATCGCACAGATTGCCGATGAAACGAACGAATTGTGGTTTTCTGTTGCTAGTGTCTGGGAAATGGGCATCAAAGTTGCGATCGGAAAGTTACCACTTCCAGAACCGATAGATACCTACATTTCGACGCGCCTGATACAGTTAGATGTGCGATCGCTGGAAATTACAGCACCTCATGCCCTGCGAGCGGCTGCGTTACCATTACATCATCGAGATCCCTTCGATCGAATGCTGATTGCCCAGGCTCAGATGGAGGAGATGACGCTTGTGAGTGCTGATTCAATGTTCAAGCAATACAGCGATATTGCTATTCTTTGGGCTGCCAATTCGTGAGATTAATCTCCTTTCCAAGCTCTTCCTGGAAATGTCATATTCTGCGGATATGCTGGTTCAAGAAAGCAAGCAGATAGAGCCTCCAGAGACATTCCCCGTCTCCGATCTAGCAGGTAAAATACTACTATTGGCGGCAGCAGTTATTTCGGCAGATAGAGGCGCGATCGCCCGCAAATATGAAAACCTAATTACAAGCTCAAAAATATCAAAATAGCGATCGCCCTCAACCCGCCATGTTAGGAACAAATCAACTCAGAACAGCAGCTCTCTTAGGACTCCTAAGCGGCCTTCTCGTTTTAGGAAGTTATTATTTAATCGGCAACGAGCAAGGACTTTACATCGGTTTAGCGCTAGCCGCCTTCTCAAGTTTTAGCTCTTGGTACTATTCCGACACGGCCGCGTTAATGGCTTACCGCGCTCAGCCGATCGCCCGCAGCGAAGCACCAGAAATCTACGATATGGTAGCATCGCTGAGCGAAAAAGCCCAAATTCCCGTACCGAAAATCTTTGTAGTTCCCACTCAATCTCCCAACGCATTCGCCACAGGAAGAGACCCGGAACACGCGACAATAGCAGTTACTGAAGGCATCATGAATCTGCTTTCCCGCGACGAATTGGAAGGCGTTTTAGCGCACGAATTGACGCACATCCGCAACCGCGACACCCTCACTCAAGCAGTTGCAGGAACAATTGCGGGTGCGATTACATTTGTCGGGCGAATACTGACTTTTGGAGCACTTTACGGCCCGGTGACGCGGGATAGCAGACAAGGCCCGAATCCGTTTGGTTTGCTATTTCTAATCATTTTAGCACCGCTATCAGCAACCCTAATTCAAATGGCGATTTCTCGGACGAGGGAATTTGCAGCCGACAGCGGTGCGGTGGAAATTACCAATAACCCGATCGGTTTAGCAAACGCGCTGCAAAAATTAGAGAAAATGGGTCATGAAATTCCGATGCACGGCAATCCTGCGATGTCGCCGCTGCTGATTGTGAATCCTTTTTCGACTAAAGGTTTGCAGTCACTTTTCCGAACTCACCCGCCGACAGAGGAGCGTATTCAACGCCTTTTGGAAATCGCGCAGCAGCAGCAAGGTACTCCAGTTATGGCTTACATAAACGGAGTTTGATCGATCGAAAATGCAGCAACAATATTTAGAAACCCGGTTGTTTGAAGCAGCCGGGTTTCTGTGTGTTTATAATGGTAAAGGAATTATAGCTATAGATTTAATGAGGTGGAAACCATGAGTAAAGATGAACTAGAGTATGAAGTCAGTAAAGAATGGGTAGAAAAGTTTAAAAAAACTATAGCTGCGATGGAGCGGGATGCAGAAGCAAAAAGAAAGGACTTTCTCAGATGGGATGCAGGTTGAGGTGCGATTTAATCCCTTAAATAAAAATAAAAACCTCAGCAACAAAAGCTGAGGCTTATCAATTCTTATAGGTATCTTGGAGAATAGTAGGCAAGCTTGACGTTGTATTCAAAATCGCCAAATATCGACTTGTATTTCTCCATTGTGGTAAGCCCTGTGGCACTCTGGGCAAAGTGTCATCATATTCTTCAAATCCGCCGGACCACCATCACTGTAAGCAATAACATGGTGTCCATTTGCGATCTCAGGGACTTTACCGCAAATTTCACATTCGTTACCATCCCTCTGCTTGACGGCCTTCTGTGCCTTCAAGTGTTCGTTCGATCGTTTCTGACTTGCCACGTTACTTACCCTCGATTTCCTTGTTGGATGAACCCTTAAATGTTTGTGGACTGGCCCCCAGAATTGAGATATCGCTATTTGGAGCAACTGACTTGACTGTTTTCACTATCCCATGAGCAACATCGGCGTAGTTTTCATCAGATAAACCATGAACTGTTATTTTAAGAGACTTCTTACCCATTACTCACCTCATTAAGCCGTTATAGAGAGAACTTCTTGACCACTAGCATCGGTTGCCCGTGCTTCAACTTCACCATCTCCATGAGTGATGGTAATCTCTGGTAATTTAGACAGTTTAGGCTGTCCATATGCATCACGGGATACGGAGTAAACAAAAACTTCCTCGTTCGGTTTCCGCACAACTATGTGAATCGCTTCACCAAGGTATGAGACATTCAAAACTTGGTCGCCTTCCTTGAGAATTTTGACGATGAGCGTGTCTTTCATCTCACTGATATCTTATTAAATTTATAGGTTGAGCCATGTATTTGACATTTTCCAGAGTAAAGTTGCTCCCGCTCCATACTAGCACTTAACTTTGGTTTTTCCGCTTGCAAAAACTTTGGTAGTTATCGGGACTTTTCGAGTTGATAACAGACAAAAAATTGGGAAATATGGGAAAATGTTGGGAAATGTGAGTAAATGTTGGGTACAATACAAGCAACCTTGATATCTATCCGGATGTATGAACCTTACAGAAGTGCTAAAACTCGCAGAAGATTTGGTATTTGCTAGAACAGGTAAGCACCTCAATGACTTGCAAGAGAGGATTCTGCGCGGAACATGGGAAGATGAAGGCTACAAAGAAATTGCCAAGGCGGTTAATAGATCAGAGGATCGTGTTAGAGAGGTAGGAATGGAATTATGGCAGACACTTTCAGAAGAATTGGGAGAAGATGTTACTAAATCAAATTTTCGCTCGGCAATTAAGAGGTTCCAAGTCTCTAATTCTTCAAACTTTGCACAAGGTGACGTTGTAGCCATCGGTAATTTTAACATTTGTGGAGAAGCTAGATACCTGCCAGATATCCCAAACTCACACCCACAAAATCAGGAAACATCTAACACAAAAAAACCTCAAACTCTACATCAAGATTTAAGCGAAATGCCAGAGTTGGGCGATTTCTACGATCGCACCCCCGAACTCGACACCCTCACCACATGGATTTTACAACAACGCAGTCGCCTCATAGCCCTGACCGGCATCAGCGGAATCGGCAAAACATCCCTAGCAGTGCAACTCGTACAACAAATTAAAGACGAGTTTGAGTACGCAGTTTGGTACACTCTAGACGAATTCCCCACTATAGATAAATTTCAATCTAACCTAACACAGCTTTTTTCCCAGTCAGAAAAACAAGATTTATCCCCAACAAACCAGAAACGCTTACCGCTGATTAAGTATTTGCAAAACCATCGCTGTTTAGTAGTCTTAGATGACGTTCAAAACCTTTTCTGTAGCGGTAAATTGGCAGGAAAATATAAACCCCACTGCGAAGAATATCGCTCCCTATTCAAACAAGTAGAAAAATTATATCATCAAAGTTCCTTTCTGTTAATTGGTTGGGAACCACCGAAAGAAGTGACTCAAGTTAAAAGCCAAAATCCTCTTATTCGTACCTTAAAAATCAAGGGTTTAGACATCGCAGCCGGACGGGAAATACTCAGAGATTATGGGTTAGAAGAAAACGACAACAGTGAAGCACTCATTCACCGTTACCAAGGCAACCCCCTATGGTTAAAAAGCGTGGGGAATCTGATTGAAGAGTTGGGAATTAGCGCGACAGAATTATTACTAGATGATACCATATTGTTGCCGGAAGATTTGAAAGATGTTTTACAGCAGCAGTACGATCGCACTTCCGAACTAGAAAAACAAGTTATGTCTTTGTTGGCTAGGGAAAACCAGCCAGTCAACCTAGCAAAATTGCTAGAAAAAGGACAAATATCATCATCAGATTTACTCAACGCGCTCCAATCTTTATCACGGCGCTGCTTGATAGAAAAACAGGAAAGTCTTTACACTCTCCCACCTGTATTGAGGCAGTATATCAAAGGGTTGTAACCAAAATATAAAATCGCCCTGTGCTATCATAGAATACAAAACTTACAGATATTCGCATTGAAATGTTGTATAACCTGAAATTATGCCAACTATTTTACGAGTAGGCCCTTACCGACTTTACTTTTACAGCCATGAACCGAATGAACCACCTCATGTTCACATTGACAGAGACAAATCATCAGTTAAATTTTGGTTGGAGCCAGTCAGTTTGGCAAACAACCTTGGTTTTAGTGCTAAAGAACTTCGGAAAATACAGTCGGTAGTACAAGAAAATCAACAAACGCTATTGGAGGCTTGGTATGGGTATTTTGGCGATTCGAGCGGACGAGAGAGTTAAGGAGATTCATTTTACAGAAGAAACAATTAGTGTTGATTTGATGGATGGACGAACCATTACTGTGCCTTTAATTTGGTATCCCAGATTGTTTAATGCAACGCCCGATCAAAGGGCAAAATGGGAAGTATGCGGAGGAGGCTATGGCATTCACTGGGAAGAAATCGATGAAGACCTCAGTACAGAAGGAATGCTGCGGGGGGCACCGGCTCCCAAGCCTTCTGCTTGAAAATTTACGAGCTAAGAAATACCAAAAAACGCAGATGATATTTTGTCATCATCTGCGTTTTTTGGCGGTTTAATTAAACCCTATTAAACTGAAGCTGCAACCTTATCTAAAGGCCGCACTTGACCGAGGAATTCGCGAAGTGCATCACCTTCCACCACCTCAGTTTCTAATAGCCTCTGCGTAATTGTTTCCAACAATTCCCGATTGGCTTTCAGAATATCCAAAGCTTGCTGATGTGCAGTTTCGACAATTTCCTTCACTTCTTGGTCGATCGCCTCCGCAGTTTGAGCACTCACCGCACGGCGGGCATTTCCCATACCATCATTGAGGAACATTGCTTGTTGACCTCGATCGTAAGCAAGAGGCCCCAAAACCTTACTCATCCCGTAAGTTGTCACCATCCGTTCAGCTAAATCAGTCGCCCTTTGCAAGTCATTTGAAGCGCCAGTAGTAATGCTACCAAACACGACTTCCTCAGCCGATCGCCCTCCAAGCAGTGTAGCAATCTGACCGCGCAATTCCGATTCATCCAACAAGAAACGGTCTTCAGTCGGTACTTGCAACGTGTAACCCAAAGCAGCCATACCGCGAGGGACGATCGAGATTTTGGCCACTTCGCCACCGCCGGTCAGTGCAGCACCAACCATCGCGTGTCCGACTTCGTGGTAAGCCACAATCTTTTTCTCTTTTTCATTGAGCACCCGGCTTTTCTTTTCCAAGCCGGCCACAACGCGCTCAAACGCCTCAAAAAAGTCTTCCTGCGCTACAGTTAGTCGTTTGTTGCGGGCCGCCAACAAAGCAGCTTCATTGACCAAATTTGCCAAATCTGCGCCCGAAAAACCGGGAGTGCGAGCGGCGACGGCCTTCAAGTCAATATCCGGGCCCAACTTCACTTTTTGAGAGTGAATGTTCAAAATTTCTTCGCGACCAGATAAATCGGGGCGATCGACTAAAACTTGGCGATCGAAACGGCCAGGGCGCAACAAAGCAGCATCCAAACTTTCTGGGCGGTTAGTTGCAGCCAGCACAATTACCGTAGTATTGCCCGCCGCAAAACCGTCCATTTCAGTTAATAGTTGATTGAGAGTTTGTTCGCGTTCATCATTCCCACCAAAGCTAGCGTTACTGCTCCGAGATTTGCCGATCGCGTCCAATTCATCAATGAAAATAATACAAGGAGCCTGTTTCTTAGCCTGCTCGAATAAATCTCTAACTCTTGCAGAACCAACACCTACAAACAGTTCCACAAACTCCGAACCGGAGATGCTAAAAAACGGCACGCCAGCTTCACCAGCCACTGCTTTTGCTAACAGAGTTTTGCCAGTTCCCGGAGGCCCGACTAACAGCACGCCTTTCGGAATTCTCGCGCCAATTGCTGTAAATCTGTCGGGAGTTTTCAGGAATTCAACAACTTCGACTAATTCAGTTTTAGCCTCTTCTACTCCAGCCACATCAGCAAAAGTAATTTTCGCCGATTCACCTTCTACATAGACCTTAGCTTTGCTTTTGCCGATCGACAGCGCACCCTGTGGCCCACCGCCCTGTCTGTTCATAAAAAATTGAAAAATCGCCACAAAAATCAGCGGCGGAACCACCCAGCTTAAAACACTGCCAATCCAGCCATTTTTGGAAGGGGGAGTTGCCGCAAATTCAACGCCTTTTTCTTGCAAAAGTTTAGGAAGTTCCAGGTCAAAAATCGGCGTAGTGGAAAGCACTTGACCGGGTTGGTCGCCTTCGCCTTTGAGTTGGTAGCGAATTTCATTTTGACCTACTGAAGCTCGCGCTACATCTTGTTCTTGAACTTGATGGACGAACAAGCTGTAAGGAACTTGCGGAATTTGGGGGCCGAACAAATTGGGCAAAAAGATATTCGCCAGCAAAAACAAACTTGAGAGCAATAACAAGACATTGCTAATTTGTCGAAAACGAGGTGGTTGGGGCTGGTCTTTAATGGCCATTGATAACTGTCATCCTTTGATTTAAACCAGTTTTATTCATCTATCTTCTCATCAAATACCCACACACTGTTAAGCGGATTTCCTCACTTTATCGGGTGGGTTAACCCGCTAGCACGGAGTTGCTATTATTAACAATATTTTTTTTACGAACCGCGAAGACGCTAAGGACACGAAGGAAGGGAAGAGAGGAGCGTTATATAGCAACCCTAAATCATTCGCGTAATTATTGTAGGGGCAATCCCACGCCCGGTTGCCCCGATAGATAGGGGGTA
>NZ_JAUBUB010000112.1:19444-19571 GCF_036705265.1 Microcoleus sp. B4-C2 | reverse complement strand
AACTTTTGGGCTAGCTTTACTGTTTCTTTTATTCATAACCGGCGTGCGACGCCGGTGGAACGCTCTGAAGAGGACTGTAGAAAAAAGTTGGGTATTAGTCCACTGAAGAAGACTTTAGAAAAAAGTT
>NZ_JAUBUB010000112.1:0-19344 GCF_036705265.1 Microcoleus sp. B4-C2 | reverse complement strand
TGATATCAGTCCACTTTAGTGGACTTTTGCTTTGAGGCAGGGAATTCATTCCCGGCCGGAATTAACGTCACAACCCGCGAGTCCGCCAGGGGTTGAAACCCCTGGCTTATAGCGAAAGTCCTCTGAAGAGGACTGTAGAAAAAAGTTTGATATCAGTCCACTTTAGTGGACTTTTGCTTTGAGGCAGGGAATTCATTCCCGGCCGGAATTAACGTCACAACCCGGCCGAAATTAACGTCACAACCCGGCCGGAATTAACGTTACAGGCAGTTACTATTTCCTCTGTTCCCTCCTTTGCAAATCCCGCAATTGCTTCTCAATCTTTTCCACCATTGGCAAATCTCCCAAGGTTGTATATCCATCTTTTGCCATTCGCAAATATTTCATAGCTTCCAGATTATTTCTCATGGCTGAATGAACTTGTCCCAATCCGTATCGAGCGGCCGTCAACTCCTCAATATCGTCAGGTTTCGCCGTATTAATCACCTGGGAATAGTAGACTTCAGCCTGGGGAACCAGTTGTAGCTTTTCTAGATACAAATCGCCCAACGTGCGATAAATGGGCGGTGTTTTCATGCCTGTTTCTTGTAAATTTTCTAAAATTTCTCTTGCTTCGGCAATCAAGTTTGTGTTAAGATAAACGCTAGAAATGGCTAATTTTTTGGCGTTTTCGTTAGGTACTTGTTTGTCGATCGCCCCAACCTCACTTTTCACCCTTTCCACCTCAGTCTCATCCAGCAAGCTAAACTCGATATCCCCCTCCCCAACAGCACTTTCTGAAGAAACACCCGTATTCGCCTCGACAATCAATCGGTACCTAACACCCGGTTTCAGCGCCGGTTCCCCCGGATACACAGCCTCAGTACCGCTAACAGTCATTTCCCAGTTTAATTTCGCTCCATTTTCCCGGAGGCTCAACTTATAGCTAGTAGCACCAGCAACCGGATTCCACCGCAAAATTGGCTTGCTGTCGAGCAATTTCGTCCGCCGCGGACTGATAATATAAGGAATTGGCGCGCTATTCCAAGCAATTTTATCGTCGCCGCGATCGGGACATTTAATCAAGTCCTTGCTGCAATCAGATTTCGACTCTTCTTTGGCTAACAAACAGCTATTCAATTGATTTTCACTCCCTGCGATCGACTTAATTCCCAAATCTGCACATTGGATAGTCAGTTGTGCGTTTTGTGCTGTTCGCAGTGTGTCTCCCGGATAAATCGGCGTACCGCTGGTAGGGCGGACAATTAGCCCGTTTTGGCGCTCGATCGCAACTTCCCCGCTACTATGGATAATCAGTCCGTTGGATATTCTGTTACTGGCTGCTAGTGCGGTAGTTGCGATCGAGCTTAAAGCTATAGAAACTGCAATCCTGATTTTCACTTGATATTTCCTTTTATTCGTAAATGTTGTTTAGCACTTTGGATACATTGCTCTTGTTCTGGTACGCTAGATTTAGAATATTTAATCGTTTTTTCCCAGTGTTCTAACGCTTCATGGGGCTTACCTTTAGTTTCCATAACCCGTGCTAAAAAACAGTGAGCTTCCGGGCTATTGTCTGTCAATCCAATTGCTGTTTGAAAATCTATCTCTGCATCGTCATACTGCTGTTCTTTGAACCGTATCCAGCCACGATTTTTGATACAAGCAGCTTTTACACCGTCGTATTTAGCGTGTTCTAAACAAAGGTTGATCGCCTTTAAAGCTGCTTGATGTTTATCCTTGCGAATGAATAATTTAGATATTTGAGCAGAAGCATCAGGAAGTCCTCGCAATACAGCATTTTGCATGGCCTCTAACGCACCGCGATCGTCATTCAATTCGTCGCACAACATAGCTAAATTATAGTAAGGCTGTGCATAATTAAGGTTAATTAAACTTGCTAATTTGTAGAATTTTTTCGCAATTAAAGGTTTATTTTGACGGTGGTTTTCCATGCCAATTTGATTAGCAACTGGGGCAAGTATCGGGCCCATTAACATATAACTGCTAGCGGTAGTAGCTAAACCGATTCCCAGGCGCTGCATCAAATTAGAAATAAAAATAGAGATATCGTTGTTTGGGCGATCGTCCCCAGTATCACCCAAAACATCGGCCACAGACACAAGCAGGCGATTCCCGACGGGATAGCTGCGCCGCGCGTGCTTTAATTGCAGTAAAGTCAACCCCTCAAAAGTTGGCTGCTGACAGAGCACTGGTATCGCACTCGCACCGGGAAACTGAGATTCCCATTTCTGTAAATAATCCTTAGCTTTTCGTACTGCTAAAAACAAAGGATATTCTTTGCTTAAATATCCGAATAAAGACTTAACAAAATCGTGAGCAATTTTATCTGGTATCGGCGCACGCATCACAATCATTGACGGTAAAGGCAAGCCTCCAGCTACTAAATCTGCTGCCAATTGGAGGCTAGAACACGAGTTTAAAATTAGCAACTCCAATCCTTGAAAAATTGATTTTTCCAACCCCTCTTTTAAATAGTCTATTGTGACAGTATTATCGCAATCTGCTTCATTAATATGCAGCCATCCATTGACAGCATTGCTATTGCTATGCCCGCCGTAATATAAAATCTGCCAATTTTTTTCATCCTCTAACAACTTCTCGCGTAGCTTTTCCGGTGTTGGCTGTTGCATAAATTCTAACTTGCAGCGATCGCCAAAAGACATTTGAAGACTTTTCTCATCTTGTTTCAGATCGAGTCCGTCACTATTACCGGAGACACATAAAATTCTACCTCGCGAAGGCAGAGGCATTCCGCCTGTAGTTGCCTTTTTGAGAGCTTTTCTATACTGGGACGGACTTTTAATTATTTCACAGTTTTTGTAATCTTCGCGAAATTTCCACGCATCCCAAGGCAGATGCCAATTTTCCGAATCTTTGATTTCGAGAAATACTTCAAAGCACCGATCTCGACCACCAAACGCATCAACTACATTTCTAAAATTATGCTCAATTCCCGCATAAAACTCCTCACTACTCAGCCACAGCCTCATAGATTCATTCAAATATTGATAGATCAATTGAGGATTATCTTCACAAATATTGGTTGTCCCTGTAGCCTTAACTTTAATTCTAGAAAGGATGTTGCTAGATTTTCCCGCACGACAAATAAGTTGCCATCTTTTTTGCAGATCATCAACTTCCGGGGCTGGTGGCAAACTTCCTTTAAATTTATGAACTGTTGTTTGGTTTTCTTGAAACTCCCCTGTGATGTCGGGAAAACCCTTGTGTAAATCCCCAATCCCTAAACCCAAGATAAATCTTAAGCTCATAAATTAGACGCGAGTAGAGTTAATCGAGATATCATACCACAAAATTTTCTGTGACGCTGAAATCATCTAAAGCTACTCGAATACTAAAACTCTCGTCTCGATCGACCTCAATATCCTTCAGCAAAATGTACCTCTCCTGAATCCTTGATTGTGACTCGGTTAGATTTTTACCGATGTCGGAGATTAAGGAAAGTTTAATATTCTGGGGCAGGTAACGTTCTCCGATCGCCGGATGCAGTTGAACGTGAACTCTGACAGTGCGATCGCTCTCTTCAGCAATCGCCACCAACAAAGCCACCGTTGTCCTTCCCAGCCGCATTCCCAAGTCAATCAACTTAGCCCGCGTGACATCGGCTTCGGGAAACCTATTGATGCTACTTTGACTGCCTTGTAACGCAGATTCTTCTCTCGAATTTCCACCTCCTCGTAATGCAAAACTGGGGGTTTCGTCAGGAGAAATCAAGTTTTTTAAATTTTGTTTACCTCGATCCAATTGCTGCAAACATCTGTCTACAAAATTTTGCCACCAATTGCCTAACTGAGATTCAACCGGATTTTGAATCTCCACCTGAGAAGTTTGTGTCTGCTGGTTAAATACCGCTTCAAAAGGCAGCCAATCAGCCGTAAATACATTCATCAACCACTGACTGAGGTTAATTTGAGATTCCAACAAATGTTCTAGATGCCCTAAAAAATCATCCAGGGAATGCAATTCGCTCAATACTAATTCCCCCGCATCCGCATTGGGAGAAAAACCAAGCAATCTCGCTTCCTTTTCCTCCTCATCAATTTCTACAGCAATATAGCCAATGCGTTCTGCCCTTGCTTCCACCGGCACCGGGCAAATCTCAGGCGGATGTGCAGATGAATTCTGGTTGCCAGTTTCTTGAGTTTGAGGTCGATTTTTAATTGGACGGCATTCGATTTTTCCCAATCCTTTAACATACAAATCTCCCGCATCTGCAAACAGGCGAATTACGGGATTCCAGCTATCGCATTCAGTCAAGTCAGTCTCAATATCGATGATTTTTAGATAATCGCGAACTGCCAGCACTGCCAAAGTATTGAGATAAACTTGCTCGTGCCTTTGCGGGTGGCGCTGTTGGGTGGCAAACTGCTGAGCAACTTGCAGTGCCTTCTGAGTAATTGGCATTGGCAAAGATTCGATTTCCCAAAGGTTGTTATGGTTCATTGTTTTGGTACACTCCTGGTATATTTAAAGTTTGATATCCTTGGTCTTCGCAAAATTTTTGCAGCAGATGACGGCAGTCATTGTTGAACAATTGATATAAAGTAGAATGGGCGCAGCCAAACTCTTTGGCGAGTTCTTTAAGACTTTGACCGTACAAACATTTTCGCTGCAATAAAACTTGACAATTTATCTGCGGTTTGCCTCTAACGTGTCTGCTTTTTAACTCGTTATTTGGATCGGTTTCTATCCATGCGAGAAGTTCGTCCAAATAGAAACTTACATCATAATCGGCGGCGAGATAGTCAATGGGATTGATGGTTTCTTTGTCTTGTTTTCCTTCTGAGGACGCTATTCGACGGCGGTTTGGTGTCTCACTTTCTTTTATTGGGGCCAGACGACAATCAAAAAGCCGCCTTTCGAGATAGCTATTTAACCAAGTAGTAATCAGGCTTTCTTCGGGATCGTAAGGTCGTTTTGCTGTGGTAGCTTCACATAAATTTCGATTGAGATAGATCCAGGTTTCTTGCAATGCCTCTTCATAGTAAGGTGTTTTTGGTTTCCAGAGTTTGCCGGATTTGATAATCTCTCGAATTAGTTGATTCAAGAAACGACTTCGCCTGATACTGCCGGGGGGCTGCTGGCAAGCTTTGGTGACGAGTTCGACGATTTGCTGGTGTGCGGGATCTCGATCGAACTTTTCCGATTTTACTGAGCACCCAACAGCATCGGTTTCGTCGGATAAGTGGTCTTCCCCCTCGGAGGGGTTGGATTTATCAGTCATAGTTAAGTGCGGCCGCAACTTTGTTCCTACATTTATTTATCAGGGTAAGTTGGAGGAATTTATGCGAAATTCAGAAATTTTTTTCAGAGGATGGTTGAAAGTCTTGCTGTGCGGTGGATTGGGCAGTTGAATTAGATGTGAATTTTTGTTAAGACGCATCAAAACCTGCATAAACCGGGTTTTTGCGATTTATGCAGGTTTGTAACGAAGTCTTCTGCGAAAAACCCGGTTTCTGACCACCCGTGCGTTATTCGATCGCCCTTAAATCCCCAAAACACCCGTGGTTCCGTAATCTCACCAGTGTTTGTCAAACTTTATCAAAAAAAACTTGAGAGTTTTGCATAAAACTACCGAGCTCACCCTGATAAATAAACAGGAACAACAAAAAGGCTTGAGGGGCGATCGATCTTTAGTGTTAACAAGCAGATCGATCGCGCAATCCGGCTATCTCGCAATCCCGAACTCCGGCTCTTGTTGAAACAAGAGCCTCAAAGCGAAAGTCGTCGGTCGCCGACTGAAGAATTTACCAGTCCTCTTTGAGAGGACTTTCGCTATGAGGCGGGGAATTCATTCCCCGCCGGATTCTGGGAAAGCGCGTTATTCGATCGCCCTTAAATCCCCAAAACACCCGTGGTTCCGTACTTCCACGCAGTCTTTGCCAAACTCGACCAAAAAAACTGGAGAGTTTTGCATAAAACTACCGAGCTCAACCTGATAAATAAATAGAAAGAACAAAAAGGCTTGAGGGGCGATCGATCTTTGGAATGAGAATTAAATAACTTCCACAAGTTTGTGGGATGGGCCTAAGAGCCCGTCCTTTTTGGATGGGCTCTTAGGCCCATCCCACTTTCAAGAGTGGAAGTTATTTAATTCTCATTCCTTAGCAAAAGGCAGTAGCTTCAACATTAATCAAAACCAACAAATTGTGGTAATCAAGTCCCCTTACGACGACGAGATTTCTACTTGGAATACTAAACTCAATCAAACCTACATTCCTTACGGTAGAGAAGGAAGAATAGGACAACAACGTCAAGCAGTTGAAGATAGTAATGCTGGCAGCAATAGGGTTTTGCGTAGTGCGTCCAAAGCTTCTGAATACTATGATAATGCTTCTTGGGACTTGCTCGATGCTCTCGAAAGCGGCACAGTTAAACTAGAGGCAATATCAGATGATAATTTACCCGAAATCATGCGAGGGATGACGCTAACAGAAAAGAGAGCATATGTTGCTGGAAAGAAAACCGAAAGAGAAGCGATTAAAAAGACCATCCGCGACTTATCTCAGAAGCGTACAGCATATATTGAACAACAGCGCCAATCTAGTACCAATAGTGGTGAAAATACTCTCGATCGCGTAATGATTCAAAGTCTCCGCCAGCAATTAGCCGCTAAAGGATTCAAGCTTAATTAAAAGAACGCAGACGACATTTCATCTGCGTTCATCTGTGTTTATCTGCTAATATCTGCGGTCAAAAAATCCCAATCTCCCAATTTAATATCATGGTCGATCGACCACGCTCAAAAGCTGGGGCGGGTTTACAGAATCTCTCGTTTCTATTGTAGATATTGGTGAACCCGCCCCTACAGGAATTATGGTCAATTCGCCTGACATGAGATAACTACTTCGCCGCAGGTAAAGACAACTGAGGCGAAGTTTTAGGGTAGCTTCCATTCACGGGAATCGCATCCGGTTCCTGCGAAAGCAAAAACTCGCGAATAACCCTAGCAACTGCTCTTTGAGCTAAACCGCCGACTACTTTCTGCCCCATATTCTGCACTTGGGGTTTCACCAACAACTGCGGCAATAGCTGCAATACTTTCGTCCCGTCAAAACCGGGAGTGGATTGCAAAATATCCCAAATCCGCTTGATGTGTTCTAAGTTTTTTTGTTCAGTTGGTGAAACCACCGGTTGATTTGCCTTGACTCCAAACCATTCGCCCACGACTGCTTTGGCGTTAGCAAAAGCATTGCTCGAAAGTGTGTCAAGACTTTTGACTAATTCCAGGACAATACGATCGCGAATGAAATCTCCTCTTTCGGAAAATAAATATTCTAATGCTTGGTTCAAGATTTTGCTGACATCGTAATCCTCGCTCTCGCGGGCATTGTTGAGCAAGTTTTCTAAGCGGTTCCAGCGGAATTCGCCTTGTTTGAACAGCAAATCTTGCAGGGATGCTCTCAATTCCGGTGCGGGGTCGCTCAACAGCCGTTTTGCAACGTAAGGATAAGCTTTGCTGAGCACTTTGAATTCTGGATCGACATTAATGGCAATCCCTTCTAAGGTGACGAGCGATCGAATAATCAAAGCATAGTAAGCTGGAACCCGGAAAGGATATTCGTACATCACCGCCGAAAGCTCGTCAGTAATGCTTTTGAAATTGAGTTCGGCAACGCTAGCACCCAAAGCATTGTTAAATACGCCCGCCAAAGCTGGAATAATTGGCGTTAAATCCGTATCTGGCGTTAAAAACTCCAACTTGACATAATCTTTTGCTAAACCTTCAAAGTCGCGGTTCACCAAATGCACCACAGCTTCCAACAAGCCGTATCGCTGATAAGGTTTAACTTCGCTCATCATCCCGAAATCGAGATAAGCTAATTGACCGTCAGGAGTTGCCAAAAGATTGCCGGGATGGGGGTCGGCGTGAAAGAAACCGTGTTCTAGAAGTTGTCTGAGAGAGCACTGCACCCCCACTTCAATTAAGTAAGGAGCGTCGATTCCTTGAGCTTTAACGGCCTCTAAATTCGTAAGTTTGATGCCGGTGATCCACTCCATTGTTAAGACGCGGCGGCGGGTATATTCCCAGTAGATGCTGGGAACATAAATGTCTTTGATGTGGCCGTATAGTTGGGCAAACCGTTCGGCATTTTGACCTTCGTGGGTGTAGTCCATTTCTTCGTAAATGCGCTCGCCCAACTCGTCCATAATTGCTGCGAGGTCACTGCGAATTATTTTGAAGGTGTTTTGCGCCCAAACTGCAACGCGCCGCAGGATGTAAATATCTAAGCCGATGTTTTCGGCTAAACCCGGTCGCTGGACTTTGATTGCGACTGTTTCTCCGGTTTTGAGTTTGCCTTTGTAGACTTGTCCGAGAGATGCTGCTGCGATCGGATCGGGGCTGATTTCTGCGTAGATGTCTTTGGGGTGGGCGCCCAATTCTTCTTGGATGAATTGATATGCTACTTCGTTGGGAAATGCTGGCAATTGGTCTTGCAGCGTTGTTAGTTCTTCTAAATATACTGGCGGTACTAAGTCGGGGCGTGTTGAGAGTGCTTGTCCGATTTTGATGAAAGCTGGGCCGAGTTGACCCAGAATTTCTCGCAGTCGGACGGCGCGGCGCTTTTCGTTGGTGGCGGTACGACCTGTTTTGCCGTCGAACCACACACTGAAGGCAAAGCTAAAAAATGTCCAAACAACGCTCGACAGCCTTCCCCAGACTTGTAGAGGTCGATTTCGGTACAGGGCTGCGATCGCCACTGGATCGTACCGAACAGCATCTCCGGCTAACTCGAAAGCTATGTCTCTGGCTGATTTGAGCCGATCGTCCGTTACGAGCTCCGTCTCTAGTGATACTGGTACTGCTTGCAGGGGAATTGTATTTGCATCTTGGAGATTGCTTAGTACAGCCTGAGTCCCTGAATTTACATAAGTTGGCGGGGAGGCTGGCGATACTGTCTTGACATTCATAAATCAGACCTAGTGTGAAGCATTGTAAATATATTGTAACAATTTAAGGAAGAAGACCCTTCTTCCTTCTTATATATACTTACTCGCCGCTGGATCTTTGGAGTCGATCGCGAATGCCTGATAGTTGCGATTGGCTGCTGACTGGCGATCGAGGTTGGGGCATTTCGGTATCGGGCCAGTTCGGTAAGTCGTTACAGGGACAGAACTCCGGGGGCATTCCGGTTTGTTTGAACACTACGGGCATAGCGCAGCGCGCGCAGGGACTGATTTCCCAAGCTGGTGTCAGCAGTTTGGCAATTGTTTCGTTTGTGCCTTCGAGGTAACAGTCTCCGCTGTCGCGGGAGATGATTTTTTGCCAGCAGTCTTCAAATTCCTGGCTGTAGCGATCGCCCGCATTTACCGATTTGGGCTCCAGCGCTTCGGAACCGTTGCGAATTAATACTTTTTTGCCTAACTGAAACCAGTAAGCAATATATTTTCTTACTTCACTATCTGATGCCATAACTTTTAGTCAACCCTTCAACTAATTGATTAGTTTAGACTTTTAATTGGAAATTCCTACTCTTTCTTAAGAGACATTTTATCTTTTACAGAATTTCAAAATTTGGCTATTCCTCATGTCAAATTGTTGAGCTGTCCCCCAAGTGAGTATGTTTTTTGACTAATTTATGTGAGTCTTGAATTTTCAATCTTACTTAATGAAAATTCTACCTGATGTTCAGTTAAAATTGTCGTTCGGGAAACCGATATATTTTCTCTCTTGTCGATCGCGACTCCGGCTGTTAATTTTTCGCTACGGGCGGCAGCGGTGTACCCAGAGCCCTTAGATCCAAGGCGTAACCTCCGGTGGCGAGATAAACAGTATCGGCGATCGCCCCGATGTGGCGCACGAGAGTGCCGAGGCGATCGCGAAACAGCCGCCCCGCCGGATAAGCAGGCACAACACCCCATCCGGTTTCTTCCCCTACCAAAATTACATCAGCCGCCGCCGACTTCAAACAGGCGAGCAAATCTTGCTGCGTAGTAGCCCAAACAGCAGCTTCTTGTTCCAAAAGATTTGCCGTCCAAGTTCCCAGGGAATCAATCAACAAGCAATCCGACGGCTTGCTGGCTTGCAAAACGGCCGATAATTCGATCGGCACTTCTAGAGTTGCCCAATCAACAGGACGGCGATTTCGGTGCTGTTCGAGGCGACGCAGCCACTCCAAATCCGTTTCATCAACCTGGCCGGTAGCCACATAAATTACTTGTTTTCCCGAACCCGCCGCCAGAGTTTCGGCCCATTCACTTTTGCCGCTTCGGGCCGGTCCAGTTACTAAGATTAATTGTCTAGATGTGGTGGGTTCTGAGTTACTCATTAGTCAGTCGATTTTAGATTTTAGATTTTAGATTTTAGATTTACTCCACAACAAATGATTTGGGGAGATTGAAGTTTGGTTAAAATTTTTGGGCTGCTCACGACTAATGTTGCGGGCTTGTCTCCCTTCTTTGGGCGGGGTCACATACAAAGGATTAAACATAATTCCCAATTGCCAATTCCCAATTAGCAATTACCAATTATGATTTAAACGGCCAACTACCAAATGCTTTTTAAGCGATAATAGCATTGATGAGACAATATCAGAGTAAGTCGATCGAGAACCCCCGTATTTCCCAAGCTGTTATTTATGCCAGATCGTCCTCAGATATCAGCGATTATTTGCACCCACAATCGCGCCGCCTATTTAGGTGGGGCGATCGACAGCTTGCTGGTACAGGATTTTCCCGACAACTTTGAAGTAGTAGTAGTGGATAACGCTTCTAGCGATTATGCAAGCCCCGAAAGTTCCACTTCGCGCACCCGCGAGGTGGTAGAAGCAAGACTGGGGGATGGCCGCCTCAAGTACGTCTGGGAACCCGAAATCGGTCTGTCAGTAGCCCGGAACACCGGCGCAAAGGAAGCTGGCAGCGAAATATTGGCTTATCTCGACGACGACGCTATTGCTGAGCCGAATTGGCTCAGGGTGCTGCACGCGGCTTATCAAAGCAATCAAAAACTCGCCGTAGCTGGTGGCAAAGTCAATTTGCTCTGGCCTTCTGCAGTCAGCCCGCCCGAATGGCTGTCACCCGGATTGGCCCAGAACTTGGGAGCATATGATTTAGGCGATACTTGCCTGTACGTGACTGCTGCCGGTTTGACTCCCAGGGGGGTAAACTACTCAATCCGGCGCGCTTTTCTCGAACAAATTGGCGGCTTCGATGTCAAACTCGGTAGAGTCGGCAAAAAGTTGCTGTCAAATGAAGAGTTGCGGGCCACAGAATTAGCTTTAGAGTTAGGTTGGCAAGTAGTTTATCTACCGGAGGCCCTGGTGCTTCACCATGTCGCGACAGAAAGGCTCAACAAAGCTTGGTTTCTAGAGCGCGGGTGGTGGCAAGGCATCAGCGAGTGTTATCGCGAACAATTGTCCGATCGAGCCGGTATTGCTCAGCTTGGGCGGGGGGGTGAAAGAATCTTGAGGGGTGTCTGGAAGTCTTTTAAATATATTAGAGATCCAGGGCTGCGCTTTGAAAATTTCGTTTTTGCCTGGGGTCAAATCGGTTATTTGATCGCAGCCATCCGCGGCCTGATTTTTGCACCGAAATCGACCAGCAGGCATTAGGCTATAGGCAATATCCCTCGCTGCTCAAGTCGTCGGCCCTGCTGTGCCGATCGCACTTCATCCACAAAAAACTCGACCGCATTCAGGTTCAAGCACTCGATTATGACATCTAGTTCATCCAAGATTCCGGTTTCAGTTCTCATTCCGGCAAAAGACGAAGAACTTAATCTACCAGCGTGTCTGGCCAGCATTGCTAGGGCGGATGAAGTTTTCATGGTTGATTCCCAAAGCAGCGATCGCACCGTAGAAATTGCCATCAGCACCGGCGCAAAAGTAGTGCAATTCTACTTCGACAACCGCTGGCCGAAAAAGAAAAATTGGTCTTTGGACAATCTGCCCTTTCGCAACGAATGGGTATTAATTGTCGATTGCGACGAGCGCATTCCGCCGGAACTTTGGGACGAAATCGCGCAGGCGATCGAAGACCCCAATTTTGACGGCTACTACCTCAACCGCAAAGTCTTCTTTTTAGGTCAGTGGCTGCGTTATGGCGGCAGATATCCCGACTGGAATTTGCGTTTGTTCAAGCATCAAAAAGGCCGCTACGAAAATCTCGGAACTGAATCCGTTCCCAATACTGGCGACAACGAAGTTCACGAACACGTCATTTTAGCCGGTCAAGTCGGCTACTTAAAAACTGACATGATCCACGAGGATTACCGCGATTTATTTCACTGGATAGAACGGCACAACCGCTATTCTAATTGGGAAGCTCGTGTTTATTACAATATTATTGAAGGCCGCGACGACAGCGGCACTATTGGCGCTCACTTATTTGGAGATGCTGTGCAGCGGAAACGCTTTCTCAAAAAAGTTTGGGTGCGGTTGCCGTTTAAACCAATGCTCAGATTTATTTTATTTTACTTCATTCAGCTCGGCTTTTTGGATGGAAAAGCTGGCTATATTTATGCAAGGTTATTGAGTCAATATGAGTATCAAATTAATGCAAAACTTTACGAGTTGCGTTGTTGTGGCGGTCAGTTGAATGTGGCCGAACCTGAGCCTACTTTGTCGCCACCAGTAGTTATCAGTCAGGAGACTGAAGTGAAATTGCCGTGAGAATATCTGTTAGTCCGCGTGGACGAAAGTTTGTGTAGCCGCAGTTTCAACCGCCGGCTTTATGCACAAAAGAAGTACAATTTATGGCAAAATAAGAATTACTCATTTAATTGATCGCTCTTATCCCAATGGCTATCGTTTGACATTTACCCAGGAGTACCATTAACACTGGTACTTATTTACATAAGCACGAAAAAACTGGACAATTTTTGTCAGGATTGCTAAAGACCGATCGCAGTAAAGCCAGCCCAGTAATGAGGTTCAGCAAAGGAAAACGGCTTGCGATTCAGTGTGCCATTCAGAGGAGCTTGATTGCGAGTTCGTTCCTTTGGGGGCACTTACTCAAATGTTTGAGCGATTTCGGGTTTGAGGTCTTCTAAGACGGCTTCCAGCTTCTCTGAGGTCAGATTCCGCAGCCATTGTTGTGCCTCATTGAGAGCAGTAACGGTTGACAAAGTTTTTATGTTTTCATAGAACCGAATCCGTTGATTCTTTTACGGTAGGCTTCTCCCAGATTATGTTGCGTTATTGCCCAATCTTGGGGAAAAGCTTCACGGGTGTAAACATCGAGGGCGGCGGTGTAAAATGCGATCGCCAGTTCGATATTCTCTGCTTTCTATGCCCTAATTCTGTCAGAGTAGGCTGTGGCTAGATTATTTTGCGTCTGATCCCATTGTTCGGGAAACGCTTCGCGGGTGTAGACGGATAATGCAGCAGTGAAAGATGCGATGGCCCGTTCGATATTCTCTGCTTTCTCTCCCCTGATTCTCTTACGGTAGGCTTCTCCCAGATTATTTTGCGTCAGGGCCCAATATTCGGGAAAAGCATCACGGGTGAGGACGGATAATGCAGCAGTGAAATATGCGATCGCCAGTTCGATATTCTCTGCTTTATCTCCCCTGATTCTGACACAGTAGGCATTTGCCAGATTATTTTGCGTCATAGCCCATTTTTCGGGAAAGGCCTCGCGGGTGCGGACGGTTAATGCAGCAGTGTAAGATGCGATCGCAACTTCGATATTCTCTGCTTTCTCTCCCCTGATTCTGTCAAAGTAGGCAACTCCCAGATTATTTTGTGTCAGGGCCCAATCTTGGGGAAAAGCATCACGGGTGAGGACGGATAATGCAGCAGTGTAAGATGCGATCGCAACTTCGATATTCTCTGCTTTCTCTCCCCTGATTCTGTTACTGTAGGCTGTTGCTAGATTATTTTGCGTCATAGCCCATTTTTCGGGAAAGGCCTCGCGGGTGCGGACGGATAATGCAGCAGTGTAAGATGCGATCGCCAGTTCGATATTCTCTGCTTTTTCTCCCCTAATTCTGTTACGGTAGGCTGTTGCTAGATTATTTTGCGTCATAGCCCAATATTCGGGAAAAGCTTCGCGGGTGAGGACGGTTAATGCAGCAGTGTAAGATGCGATCGCCAGTTCGATATTCTCTGCTTTCTCTCCCCTGATTCTTTTACAGTAGGCTGTTGCCAGATTATTTTGCGTCTGGGCCCATTTTTGGGGAAAGGCTTCGCGGGTGCGGACGGTTAATGCAGCAGTGTAAAATGCGATAGCCATTTCGATATTCTCTGCTTTCTCTCCCCTAATTCTGTTACCGTAGGCTTCTCCCAGATTATTTTGTGTCAGGGCCCAATATTCGGGAAAAGCATCACGGGTGAGGACGGATAATGCACCAGTGTAAAATGCGATCGCCATTTCGATATTCTGTGCTTTATCTCCCCTGATTCTGTCACTGTAGGCAATTGCCAGATTATTTTGCGTCATAGCCCATTTTTCGGGAAAGGTCTCGCGGGTGCGGACGGATAATGCAGCAGTGCAAGATGCGATCGCCATTTCGATATTCTGAGCTTTCTCTCCCCTGATTCTGTTACGGTAGGCATCTCCCAGATTATTTTGCGTCGCTGCCCAATTTTCGGGAAAGGTATCGCGGGTGTAGACGGTTAATGCAGCAGTGCAAGATGCGATCGCAAATTCGATATTATCAGCCCTCTCTCCCCTGATTCTGTTACTGTAGGCAATTGCCAGATTATTTTGCGTCATAGCCCAATTTTCGGGAAAGGCATCGCGGGTGTAGACGGTTAATGCAGCAGTGAAAGATGCGATCGCAACTTCGATATTATCAGCCCTCTCTCCCCTGATTCTGTTACTGTAGGCAATTGCCAGATTATTTTGCATCTTGGCCCAATCTTCGGGAAAGGTATCGCGGGTGTAGACGGTTAATGCAGCAGTGTAAAATGCGATCGCCCTTTCCAAGTTACTCGCACGATCGCCTTGACGATATTGTTGGTAAATATCCCCCAGTCGCCCCAAAGCAGCCGCCTCTCGTAGGCGATCTTTCAAATTCCTAGCAATTTCTAAAGACTGCTGATAGGGATCAAATACCCGTTCCCACAATCCTAAGTCACGGTAAATATCACCTAACTGTAACAAAGTGTCAGATTGCGCCTGGCGTAAGTTCAATTTTTCTTGTAAGGCAAGTGACTTGTCAAAGAAATGAATTGCCCGATCGATCTCCTGTGAATAATCCTGTGCTTGGCGCGTCTTTACCCGATTTGCATAAGCATTAGCCACTCGATTGTATACGGTTGCTAATGCAGGAGTTTCCCTAGCTTGTTTCTCCAGATTTTCAACCTGTTCTAACAGTTCATCTAGGGGTAAACTCTGTCTTCTCTCTGCCTCAATCAGCAGAGAACTTTCCCCAGTGGTGTTAACCACACCCGTTTCTGGCACCGCAGGCGACACAAATCGAAATACGCCACTCCGCCAACTCCAAAAATCCCGCGCTTCCAGACTCAAGCGACTCAGAATATTTGGTGTTACCCAAAGTACGATCGGAAAAGGAAACTCCCGCAACCCCTCCCGCGTCCATTGCAAATAGCCGAAAAAACGCCTTAACTCGGACTTATGGTTAGAGTCAGCTTGTGACACACTATCCCTCAAAGCCTCCGTTCCCGTTACAGTAATTGCGGCTGATGCGTGGGGCGCTTTTAACTCTGGGCGATCGTTGACAAGTTGCTCCAACGCCCCTCTCAGGCTAGGTTCTTTTTGATTCAAAACCACGCGATAACAGGGGATATGGGCAGCAAGTTCTGCCTCGTAACGATTAATAATCTGGGTTTGAAAATCTCCCGGTTTACAGGAGGCAATCAACAATGACAATACACCTTGACTTGCTTCAATTAAAGAGACAAGGCGATCGTAACTATTTTCATTGATTGATTGATCGTCCACGATCTCACTGTTGAGCATTTACCCCTCCGATCCAATTAGTCCACGCCGCTGCAATATTTCCTGAACTACTGGATGCACTCCAAACCACAAATCGTCGTTGCGATATTCTAAGATGTAGAGCGTGTGCAATAAATCTAGGAAATCCTGATTCATCCCATCTTCTGGTAAATAATTTTCGTAGACCTCCACTAGAATTTGATAGCGGTTTTTTCCCAGGGGTTCTGTTAAATCAATCCGATATTCTTTAATAGCGTTTTTCAAAATCTCAGACGTAATTATCAAATCTTGCTTGTCTGGTGTGCGGCGTAACTGCTTCAAACATAACCCACAGCACTGACTAGCCAAACGAATAAATTCTCGCAATGCACCACCACTTTTGACGATCATCATCTGAGTTGCTTCCGGTTCAATCAACTGCTTGGGGATTCGCTTGTAAAGAATTTCCTTAAATAGTTTTACCGCTTCTGGGACAGGAGAGGCATTTGGAACTCTATCTTCTCCACGCGGAAACAGCTTTGTCGCCCACATGGATTGAATCTTATTATTGGTGGCATTCTCAATAATTCCTCGCAACGACAGATCTCGTGTCGCTGCCATTGGAATTGTATAAATAATCCGAAATTGAGGCTGAAATAACGCACTAATATTATTTCTATAGACACGATCGACAATCTCTAGATCGAGTTTATCAAGATCATCAATCACGACCATAATTTCTTGTCCGCACCCCGCTTGAATCGCGCTAGCGATATCGTTAATCCGATCCACCAAGTCGGATATGCGTCTCGAAAACTCAATCGTAATTTCCTCACGAATCACAGAGTTGGCTTTCAAAGTTGCTTTAAACTTGGCCAATAACTTCACAAACAAAGCATTTGCACCCGCTTCTCCACTCGTTTCTAGCTCAATGCTAGAATCAACTGAACTTCCCTCTGTTCGAGTATGTTTACTAAACCACTGATAAAAAGCTTTTTTTGTTTTAGAACCGATTCTGATCTGGCGTTCTTCTGCTGCTTCCATAAGCTTTACTGCCATAGCAAACAAAATGTTGACATGATTCACATCTGACATTTCAACCACGTCAGAGATTGAAAAGAACACTACAAAGTAGCGATTCTGCGTGTTCTGGCAAAATTGAGCCAGCAATGTCGATTTGCCTGACCCAAGATGCCCCGTAAAAATGATTTTGTTGTCTGCTGAGCAATCTTCAACCAAATGATCCAATTCTTCTAAAATCTCTGTGCCATATTCCACATGAAATTTATTCAGTTGCTGTGGAGTGGTCAAAGGAAGTAACGGAAGATTCTGGAAGGCTTTTTGGAAGGATTCCAGCCGGTTGTTGGTCATAGGGAATATATATGGACTATAACTCTTAGTTTATCACAATTCCCTGTAATCTCACCCCTCTACTGCTAATTATTGGCTTTTCCTTTCCGGTCTCTGCCAACTGTGCCGCTACTTTCTTGAAACTTGCAGAAACCCCCACCCAATCCAGCCGTTCTGAGTTGCCTGTCAAATCTGGGTTTCTTCACCGTTGAGGCAATTCCGCAGGGTGTGAATTAATAGCAGATAGGCTTGAGAGCGGTTTTATTTTATTGTGAGGAGTTGTCAATTACACCGCTCTTTATCTTATCATAATTAGGGGCGGTTTCTCCCGATCACTTCACAATATTTTGATTTTTTACCGCAGATGGTGGCGGATATACGCGGATGGACGCGGATGAAGAGATGTTATTTAATAAGTTCTTCTAGGGATGGGAACAGCAATTTTTCGCCACTCACTTTTTCGCAATCACAAGGCTGTTGACTTGCGGATATTGCTGATACTTTTCCCAGCAGCAATTGGAGGCTTTCGATTAGCAATGGTAGAGTTAATAAAATAATTGATGCAGAGACTAGCAAGCTAATTAAGCCGTCAGCCCAATTCCAGTGCAGCCACGCGACGGCGATCGCAGCTATAATTACTCCAGCCGACGAAAAAATGTCGGCGACTGCGTGCAGAAAGGCGCTTTTGAGGTTCAAGTCGCCGTGACAGCAGGAATGCAAGCAACAAGCATTAATCGAGTTGATGCTTAAACCGACTATGGCGGTAATTAACATCGGGAGCCCTTCTACTTCGGGTGTTGGGGACTGCAAACGGGCGATCGACTCGGCGGCAATCCACAGGGCGATCGCTACTAAACTGATACTATTAATTAAAGCAGCAATAATTTCTGGGCGGGCGGGCAGGATGCCCACCCCACAGGAAGACTCACTGTTCGCTTCACAGGCATCTTGCCTATTCTTAACAATAGTGCCGATGCCCACCCCACTAGAAGACTCACTGTTTGTGGAACAGGCATCTTGCCTGTTCTTAACAATAGTATCCGATCTCAATTCGATCGCACAATCTACGGATTTACTTTTGCGTTTGACTGAGGAGTACCAAGTCGCTGTCAAAGTTATTGCTAAAGCTGCTACATCTGAAAAAACGTGACCCGCATCTGCTAATAGGGACAAACTATGAGAATTAAGTGCGGCGATTAACTCTGCTACAAAAAAGCTGCTAAGCAGTACCAATGCTGTTTGTAAAAGTCGCACTTTGCCAATTCTGGGATTTGTCTTCTCGCATTGTGCGATATCCTTGGCGTTTTCCGAGTCAAAATTGTCCCTAACTAGAAATGTCATGCAGCAGTCCTTAAGGTTAAACTCGATTTTAAATTAAACATTAAATTAACTATCAATGACCGATTATATACCAAATCCGCACCAAGATCCGGAAAATTCGATCGCAAATTCCCCAAATTCTCAAATAAACGATCGTCCAATTAGCGACAATCACGCAAATACTTTGACAGGCGAATCTTTGGTTGATTTGCGGAAGTACGATCAATCAAAGTTCGATCGAGGAAAGCCTACTTGGCTAATTTTGCTTTGGTGGTTGGTGCAGGCGATCGCATTTCCTCTCACTCCACACCCTTTTAACGGCATCAGAAGCGGCTTGCTGCGGTTATTTGGAGCGAAAATAGGTCGGGGTGTGATCATTCGTCCCACGGCTCGTTTTACCTATCCTTGGAAAATTGCCATCGGCGATTACAGTTGGATCGGAGATGATGTTGTATTGTACAGTCTGGATCGAATGGCGATCGGCAAACACTGCGTCATTTCTCAAAAAAGCTACCTCTGCACCGGCACTCATGACCCTCAAGACCCAGCCTTTCGCTTAATCACAGCACCTGTGATCATTAATAACGGCGTTTGGATTGCCGCCGACTGCTTCATTGGCCCTGGTGTCGAAATCGGTGCTAACGCTTTAATCGGAGCTCGCAGCAGCGTCTTTAAAAATATGCCTGCAGGCTTTATTTGCACAGGAACACCTTGTCGTCCCCGCTGTCAGCGAGAAATTAACCAAAGTTCGTAAGGATCGCGAATTAAATAACTTACAATTTTAATTGTTATTGTGGGATGGGCGTCCCGCCCGTCCTTTTTGGACGG